>JBAUWD010000611.1:0-7322 GCA_049583575.1 Nocardioides sp. | reverse complement strand
AGCGAGCGGCGCAGCGAGCTCGCTCGCCAGCCGAAACAGTCGCCGGACCGCAGCGAGCGGCGCAGCGAGCTCGCTCGCCAGCCGAAACAGTCGCCGGGCCCCGGTCGAGCAGCGGAGCGAGCCCGCTCGCCAGCCCAACAACCCCCATACGAGGACGCCCCTGACCCGGCGGAGCCGGGTCAGAAGCACCGCAGCGAGCAGCGCAGCGAGCCCGCTCACCAGCCGAACGATCGTCAGGCCTCGGTCCAGACCGCCAGCTCGTTGCCCGCAGGGTCGGTGAAGTGGAACCGGCGCCCACCCGGGAACTCGAACGGTCCCTCAGTGACCTCGCCGCCGGCGCCCCGCACCGCCTCGAGGGTCGCGTCGAGGTCGTCGCTGTAGAGGATCACCAGCGGCAGCCCGGCACCGGGTGGACGAGCCGGGTTGAGCCCACCCATCTCGCCCTCGCCGCCGGGACGGTGGATGCCGGTGTACTCGGGCCCGTAGTCCGTGAACGTCCAGCCGAACGCATCGGCGTAGAACGTCTTGGCCGCGGCCAGGTCGGGAGCCGCGAGCTCGATGTAGTCGAACGTGTGGTGTCGTGCGGTCATGCCCCGACGGTAGGGGGCACCACCGACAGCACCTCGGCTCAGACGGTGGCCACGCCCTGCTTCGGCGACGGGCCGTACTGGTTGTCGGGGTGGCTGTCCTGCACGAAGAAGATGATCAGGACGATGGCGCCGATGATCGGGATCAGGCCGATCAGCAACCACCACCCCGACTTCGTGGTGTCGTGCAGCCGGCGGGCGCCCACGGCGAGGCCGGGAAGCAGCAGGGCCAGGGCGGCGATGCCCTCGATCAGACCGAAGCTCCCGGACCTGGTGCCGATGATCGCGTCGATGATGCTGGCGACGATGCTCACCAGGACGTTGAAGAGGAAGAAGAACCAGTACTCCGAGCGACGAGCACGACCGGAGAAGTCGGCGTACTTGTTGAGACAGGTGCGGACGGCGTCGGCGAACGACATGGTGCCTCCTGGAGAGAGCGGCCGGTTCCGTGACATGTCGCACGCTATCCGGTCCGAACCGTCGAGTCCTGCCGTTGACGCGTGTTGGGACCGATAGCCTCGAGTCCTGATGACCGACCAGACGCCGGAGACCCTGCTCCTCACCGTCTCGGGGCAGGACCGGCCCGGCGTCACCTCCGCCGTGTTCGGCGCCCTCACCGGAGCGGGGGTCGAGGTCCTCGACATCGAGCAGATCGTGCTCAGGCGGCAGCTGATCCTCGGCATCCTGGTCACCGCCCCCCGCGACTGGAAGCGCCTCCGTGACGCCGTACGGGCGAGCGCGACGGGTCTCGGCATGAGCGTCGACGTCGACCGCGGCACCGGCGACAACCGGGGCCGGCGCGAGGGCCGCTCCCACGTCACCGTCATCGGGGCCCCGCTCAAGGCCGCGGCGATGGCGGCGGTGGCCGGCCGGATCGCCGACGCCGGCGCCAACATCGACCGCATCGAGCGGATGGCGAGCTACCCGGTCACCGCCATCGACCTCCACGTGTCGGGCGTCGACCCGGACCACCTCCGGGCCCTCCTCAGCGTCGAAGCCGCCGCACAGGGCGTCGACGTCGCCGTCCAGCCGGCCAGTCTGCTGCGCCGCGCGATGCGCCTCATCGTGATGGACGTCGACTCGACGCTCATCCAGGGAGAGGTCATCGAGCTCCTCGCGGCCCACAGCGGCCAGGCGGCCGAGGTCGCCGAGGTCACCGAGCGCGCGATGCGGGGCGAGCTCGACTTCGAGGAGTCGCTCCGCGAGCGGGTCGCCCGCCTCGAGGGGATCCCCGCCACCGCTCTCGACCAGGTGTACGACGCGCTGGTGCTGGCCCCGGGGGCTCGCACGCTGGTGCGCACGCTGCGCCGGCTCGGATACCGCTTCGCGCTCGTCTCCGGCGGCTTCAGCCAGATCACCGATCGGCTCGCCGCCGACCTCGGCATCCACTACTCCCGCGCCAACACGCTCGAGGTCGTCGACGGGACCCTCACCGGCCGGATCGTCGGCGACGTCGTCGACCGGGCGGGCAAGGCCCAGGCGCTGCGCCACTTCGCCGAGCAGGTCGGCGTACCCCTCGAGTCCGTCGTCGCCATCGGCGACGGCGCCAACGACCTCGACATGCTGGAGATCGCCGGCCTCGGCATCGCCTACAACGCCAAGGCGCTGGTCCGCGAGGCGGCGGACACGGCGGTCAACGTGCCCTACCTCGACGCGATCATGTACCTCCTCGGCATCACCCGCGAGGAGGTCGAGGCGCTCGACGCCGAGCACGGCGTCGTGACCCCCGCACCACCGGTCTGACCCTCCCCTCGGGAAGGGGCGTTCAGCGGCCCCCGACGTGGAAGCCGACCAGCCGCGCCGACGCCAGGTCGAGGTCGCGCCAGCTGCCACGCACCTCGAACCGGGCCAGCGCGCCCGTGGGGAAGCCGGTCGCCATCTCCCGGCCGGCCTCCTCGTCGCCGGTGCCGTCGTCCAGCAGCTGTGCGAGGTAGGCCATCGTCGGGTTGTGGCCGACGACCACCAGCGCACGGACACTCTCGGAGGTCTCGCGCACCAGGTCGAGGGCGGTCTCGGGACCGGCCGCGTACAGACTCTCGGAGTACGTCGCCTCCACCTCGAACGACCCGCCCTCGGCCAGCGCCAGCCAGGTCGACGCCGCGCGACGGGCCGCCGACACGAGGGCGCTGTCCGGCAGGAACCCGCTGTCCGCGAGCCATCGGCCGGTCTCGACCGCGTCGTCGTACCCACGCTGGGCGAGCTCGCGCGCCGCGTCGCTCTCTCCGCCCGGCTCGGCCCTCGCGTGCCGCATCACCACCAGCTCGCGCGCTCGCGCTTCGCTCACGGTGCCCTCCAGTGAGCTCGCAGCTCGCCCGCTCCGTCACGGCCGTCTCGGGGCTCCCGACCGCCGCGCGCTCCCGCTTCGCACACACGGGCACTCTGGCACCGGCTAGCCTTCCCTGTCATGCCGGAACCCGCCGACGAGCCCACCTCCACGTCGGACCCCAGCGGTCGGCTGATGATCATCGGCGGTGCGGAGGACAAGCTCCGCCACCGCACCATCCTGCGCGACTTCGTGTCCGCCAGCGGGGACGACCGGGCACGGATCGTGGTGATCCCGACCGCCTCCAGCCTCGGTGACGAGGTCGTCGAGGTGTACGACGCGCTGTTCCGCAAGCTGGGCGCCGGCGACGTGAGCGCCTGCCGCCCCGAGAGCCGGGGCGACGCCGAGGATCCCGCGCTCGTGGCGCAGGTCGACCGTGCGACGGGCGTGTTCATGACCGGCGGGAACCAGCTCAAGCTGTCGTCGATCATCTGCGGCACTCCGGTCGGCGACGCCGTCGTCCGGGCCCACGCACGTGGCGCCGTGGTCGGCGGCACCTCCGCCGGTGCCAGCATCCAGTCGTCCCACATGGTCGCGTTCGGCGGGCCCGGCGCGACCCCCAAGCAGCGGATGACCCAGGTGGCGGCAGGCCTCGGCCTCCTGCGCACCACCGTGATCGACCAGCACTTCGACCAGCGCAACCGCTACGGCCGGCTGCTGATGATCGTGGCGCAGTCACCGCAGCTGCTCGGGATCGGCGTCGACGAGGACACCTGCGCCACGGTCACCGTCGAGGACGACCACGAGCTCCTCCGGGTGACCGGCCGTGGTGCGGTCACCATCCTCGATCCCGCACAGCTCGTGACCAACGCCTACGAGGTGAAGAGGTCCGCCCCGTTGCTCGCCAGCGGGATCGTGCTCCACGTGCTGCCGGCCGGAGCGGCCTACGACCTCACGACGCGCACGCTGCTGCCCCTCTCGCCGCGGGTCTCCGACGAGGACGCCGCGGAGCTGGCTGAGGCTCAGGCCGACCTCCGTCAGATGGCCCGGGACATCGCCGCCGGCGACGTCTCCCCCGCCACCCTGCGCCGACGTCTGGCCCGCAAGCGCTCGTCCCGCAAGACTGCGGAGATCCGCAGCCACGCCGCCGAACAGGACGGAGCCCCCCGGTGACCGAACGTCCCACCCCGGACCTCACGATCGACGAGACGCGGGTCTATCGCGGCCCCAACGTCTGGTCGTACGACAAGGCGATCCACCTCGTGGTCGACCTCGGGTCGCTCGAGCACTACCCCACCGACAAGCTGCCGGGCTTCACCGAGCACCTCCTCGAGGCGCTGCCCGGTCTGGTGCACCACTCCTGCTCGCGCGGTCGCCGAGGTGGGTTCGTCGAGCGCCTGCACGAGGGCACTTGGCTGGGCCATGTCACCGAGCACAGCGCCCTCGCGCTCCAGCAGGTCGTCGGCCACGACATCCGGCGCGGGAAGACCCGGGGCGTGAAGGGCGAGCCCGGCCGCTACAACGTCATCTACGGCTACATCGACGAGAACGTCGGGCTCGCGGCGGGGCGCCTCGCGGCGCGCCTCGTCAACCACCTCGTGCAGGCCGACCCCGACTTCGACTGGCAGACCGAGCTCGAGGCGTTCATCATCCGGGCGGAGCGTACGGCGTTCGGCCCGTCGACCCAGGCCATCCTCGACGAGGCCGTGAGCCGGGACATCCCGTGGCTCCGGCTCAACCAGTACTCCCTCGTCCAGCTCGGGCAGGGTGTCCACGCCAAGCGGGTCCGCGCGACCATGACGTCCGAGACCAGCTCGATCGCGGTCGACATCGCCTCCGACAAGGACCTCACCACGAAGCTCCTGGGCGCCGCCGGGCTGCCGGTCCCCAAGCAGGAGTCGGTGCGCACGGCTGACCAGGCCGTCGCCGCCGCCCGTCGGATCGGGTTCCCGGTGGTGGTCAAGCCGCTCGACGGCAACCACGGCCGCGGGGTCTGCCTCGACCTGACCAGCGACGACGAAGTGCGCGAGGCGTTCCCGGTCGCCGAGGAGCAGTCGCGGCGCGGGGTCTGCATCGTCGAGTCGTTCGTCACCGGCAAGGACTACCGCTGCCTCATCATCGACGGCCGGATGGCCGCGATCGCGGAACGGGTGCCGGCGTCGGTGACCGGCGACGGCCGCTCCACCGTGCGCGAGCTGGTCGACCTCACCAACGCCGACCCGCGGCGCGGCGTCGGCCACGAGAAGGTGCTGACTCGGATCAAGGTCGACGCAGCCGCCGAGGAGGTGCTCGCCTCCCAGGGCCACACGCTGGACTCGGTCCCGGCCGAGGGCGAGATGGTCAAGCTCGCGCTCACCGGCAACATGTCGACCGGCGGCATCTCCATCGACCGTACGTTCGAGGCACACCCGGAGAACATCGAGATCGCCGAGGAGGCCGCCCGGATGATCGGGCTCGACATCGCCGGCATCGACTTCATCTGTCCCGACATCACCGAGCCGGTGCGCGACACCGGCGGCGCGATCTGCGAGGTCAACGCCGCTCCGGGCTTCCGGATGCACACCCACCCGACGATCGGCGAGCCGCAGTTCATCTCCAAGCCCGTGGTCGACATGCTGTTCCCGCCGGGCGCCCCGAGCCGGATCCCGATCGTCGCCGTGACCGGTACCAACGGCAAGACCACCACCTCTCGGATGATCAGCCACATCTTCAAGGGCATGGGCCGCAAGGTCGGCATGACGTCGACCGACGGCGTGGTCATCGACGAGCGGCTGCTGATCCGGGCCGATGCCTCCGGTCCGCGCAGTGCGCGCATGGTCCTGCAGAACCCCCGCGTCGACTTCGCGGTGTTCGAGGTGGCCCGGGGCGGCATCCTCCGCGAGGGGCTGGGCTACGAGCGCAACGACGTCGCGGTGGTCCTCAACGTCCAGCCCGACCACCTCGGCCTGCGCGGCATCGACACCGTGGAGCAGCTGGCCGACGTGAAGGCCGTCGTCGTCGAGGCGGTGCCGCGTGACGGGCACGCCGTACTCAACGCCGACGACCCGCTGGTGCGCGAGATGCGTCGGCGGTGCTCCGGCCAGATCGTGTGGTTCTCCATGGAGGAGCCCGGCTCCGAGATCCGCGAGATGATCGAGGCCCACTGCCGGCGCGGCGGCAAGGCGCTCGTGCTCAACCCGTCCGACCGCGGCGAGATGATCGTGGTCAAGCACGGTCGTCGCGAGATGCAGCTGGCGTGGACCCACCTGCTGCCCGCGACGTTCAACGGCCGGGCCCGGATGAACGTCCAGAACTCCCTGGCCGCCGCGGCCGCGGCCTTCGCCGCCGGTGCCCCGCTGCACGACATCCGGCAGGGTCTGCGCACGTTCTCGACCAACTACTACCTCTCCCCCGGGCGCCTCAACGAGGTCGAGGTGAACGGCGTGAACGTGCTGGTCGACTACTGCCACAACGCTCCCGGGATGCGCGCGCTCGGGGACTTCGTCGACCGCGTCGGTGAGACACTCACGTCGACCTCCGAGCTGGGCAAGCCGTCGCGGATCGGTGTGATCGCGACCGCCGGCGACCGGCGCGACCAGGACATGCGCGAGCTCGGGGAGGTCTCGGCCCAGCACTTCGACGTGCTGATCGTGCGCGAGGACGACAACCTCCGGCGACGCGCCCCGGGCGCCACGGCGAAGCTGGTCGCCGAGGGGGTGCGGGCGGCGATGGCCGAGGGGGCGCGATGCAAGCAGGTCGAGATCATCCTCGACGAGATCAAGGCCGTGCGGCACGCCATGGCCCGCGCCAACGCCGGCGACCTCGTCGTGTTCTGCGTCGACAAGCACGGCGCGGTGATGAGCGAGCTCGAGAACTGGTCGAGCTTCGCCCAGGCGGGCTCGAGCGAGAACCCCGACGCTCCGGCTGCGGACCCCGACTACACACCGGCAGCCGAGGCCGCGGCGACGTCCTGAGCGCGCGGCCTCAACCCTCCAGCACCGGCTCCCAGGCTCGGGACGCGACGGCGAGCCCGTTCCAGGCGTTGATGGTGACGATCAGGGCCAGGAGGGCACCGACCTCCTCGGGCGACCAGTACGCCGCCACGGCGTCGTACTCCTCGGCGGGTACGTGGGTCTCGGCGACGAGCGTCACGGTCTCGGTGAACGCCAGCGCGGCGCGCTCGCGCTCGGTGAAGAACGGCGACTCCCGCCAGACCGCCACGGCGTTGATCCGCTGGGCGGACTCGCCGGCCGTGGCCGCGTCGGCGCTGTGGGTGTCGACGCAGTAGGCGCAGCCGTTGAGCTGGGAGGCGCGCAGCCGCACGAGCTCGCGGAGCCCGGCCGGGAAGCCCACGCGGTCGAGCTCGCGCGTCGCGGTGGTGTCGAGATGGCTCATGGCCTTGCTGAAGGCCGGGACGGCCCCGTCGACGTCGAGTCGGCTGGGGACTTGGTGACGAGTGTCGGCAGCAGTGGTCATGGCTCCACGTTACGGCC
>JBAUWD010000610.1:0-1637 GCA_049583575.1 Nocardioides sp. | reverse complement strand
GGCCGACGCTGCGCTACCTGGTCCCGGCCGGGCAGGACCCGGCCGTGGTGCTCGGCGCGCTGCGGCGAGCGGGGTACGACGCCTCGCCCGACTCCGAGCCGGGTCCCTCCTCGCCGGTGGTCATCATCGGCGCCACGACGGGCGGCCCCCCGGACCGTGACCGCGTCCGCGAGGTGCTGACGCAGCTCGACCAGACGAACGTGAACCCCGACGAGAGCGCACCGCTCGATCTCCCACCGGCGCGCTTCGTCGACGAGTGACAGCCGGCGCTCAGGCCGAGGCGGCCGACACCCCGCGCGCGAACTCGCAGAAGGCGGCGTAGGCCCGCGGACCGTGGATCGTCGCCGGACCGCCCTTCATCAGGAAGGTGACGCCGATGGCCTCGGCGGCCTCCTGGCAAGTGGCGCCGGCCCGGGCCGCGGCCTGGGCGTGGGAGGCGATGCAGCCGTCGCAGCCCTCGACCACGGCGATCGCCAGGGCGATCAGCTCCTTGGTCCGGGTCTCGAGCGCGCCGGCCTCGAAGGCGGCGCGGTGCAGCTCGCCGAAGCCCTTGTAGACGTCGGGGACGGCGCGCCGCAGCTCGCGGTGCAGCGGCGACAGCTCGTCGAGAACCGCGCGGCCGTGGGAGTGCTGGCCGTCGGAGTGCTGGCCGTGGGAGTGCTGGGGTGACATCGGGGTCCTCCTGGTACGTCGGGTGGTCGGCTCAGAGTGCGGCGAGCTCGGTGTCGGGCTCGTCCCGCTGCAGGTGGAACCAGCGGCCGGTCACGATGTCGGGCACCAGCTCGACCACGTCGTACTTGAGGGTCGGCACCCACGGGTGGAGCGGGAGGTCGTCGACCCGGTGCTCCTGGTCCTCGGGGAGCCGGTGCAGGTGCCCGCGGGCGACGACGGACCACGCCGAGCGCTCGTCGTGCCAGTCGATCTCCAGGGCGACGTCGGAGTGCAGCGCCGCCGCGAGCAGCTTGTTGCCGGACGCCGTGCGGAAGAGCAGGCTGCGGCCGTCGGCGACGTAGTTGATCGGGACCACGTGCACCTCGTCGACCAGCCGGTAGGCCAGGCGTCCGAACTCCTCGGCGTCGAGGAGCTCCCAGCACTCCTCGTCGTTCAGCGTGACGACGGGTTCCTCGTTCGTCGATGACATGTCCCCTCCCGATGGGGTCGCGGGGGGCTCCCTCGTGGGAGCTCTTGCCACGAACGTACGGCGGGCCCTGGGGCGCGGCGAGGGCCGTTGGTCCCGCGCCGGACGGCAGGAGGACACGCCTCAGGCGTCGAGCACGGCGGGCAGGCGGAGCACCGCGAAGAGAGCCGGGCCGAAGGTGGTGATCTCGGCGATGCGGTCACCCTCGACCCGCAGCACGTCCAGCTTGAAGGCTCGGAACGCCTGGTCACCGGGTCCGCGCAGGTAGCTGGCGGCTGCCGGCATGCGGTTGGTGCTGGTCGGCAACAGGCGCCAGTCGCCGTCGCGGTCGGGGCCGAAGGCGCGCTCGAGCAGGGGTCGCAGGGCGTCCAGCCCGTCGTACCGCCACGGGTACGGCGGCATGGTGACCCGCAGGTCGGTGGCGGCCGCGGCGAGCGCGGCCTCGGCGTCGCATCGCTCGTGCGCGTCGATGAACGCCTCGAGGAGGCGCTTCTCCTCG
>JBAUWD010000609.1:0-3567 GCA_049583575.1 Nocardioides sp. | reverse complement strand
CCCCACAGCAGGGCCCTCAGCCTGGCCGCCCGCGCCACCGCGCCGTACACCAACCGGCGCGTGCGCCGGCTGACCCGGAAGGTGGAGGAGCTCGAGCGCGAGGTCCAGCGCGCGCGCCGGCTCCATCTCCGCGTCGCGGCCCTGCAGGACGTCGTGACCGAGCTCCTGCTCGAGCCGGAGCACCGACGGGACGCGGTCACCGAGAAGGCCCTGCGCAGGTATCGCAAGGAGTCCCTGTGAGACCGGTGCGCGACGTGCTCCGCGACGGCGTGCGCACGGCCGTCCCGACGTACCTCCTCGGCATCCGGGTCCGCAGCCTGGCGACGGCCGCCGAGGAGAACGCCCGGCTCGAGGTGCTGCTCGCCGAGCAGGTGGCCCGGATCGAGGCCAGCCTGGTGCCGCTGCTCGAAGGCACGCCCGACCACGACCGCCGGGAGTCTCGTGATGGCCACGACTGACACCCTGCGGCCGCACCGCCACATCGAGCTGTCGGTGGTGATCCCGTGCTTCAACGAGGAGGACTCCCTCCCGCAGCTGGTCGAGGTGCTCGCCGACGAGCTGCCCCGGGTGGCCGGTTCGTTCGAGGTGATCCTCGTCGACGACGGCAGCCGCGACCGCACCCTGCCGATGCTGCGCGAGATCTCGAGGGCCAGGCCGGAGTTCCGCTACCTCGCGCTCAGCCGCAACTTCGGCAAGGAGTCGGCGATGCTCGCCGGCCTGAGCCACGCCCGCGGCGACAAGGTCGCGATCATGGACGCCGACCTCCAGCATCCGCCGACGCTCCTGGCGCAGATGCTGCCGATGCTCGACGGCGACGTGCAGCAGGTCGTCGCGCGTCGCACCCGTGAGAGCGACCCGCCGCTGCGCACCTTCCTCTCCAAGGCCTACTACCGCCTCATCAACCGGCTGGTCGACGTCCAGCTCGAGGACGGCGTGGGCGACTTCCGGGTCCTGGACCGAACGGCGGTGAAGGCACTGCTGACCCTGGGGGAGACCAACCGCTTCTCCAAGGGCCTCTTCGCCTGGATCGGCTTCGACACCGCGGTCGTCGACTACCAGAACGTCTCGCGGGCGGCCGGCACCACCAAGTGGCGCATGTCCGACCTGTTCAACTACGGCATCGACGGCGTCGTGTCGTTCAACTACCGGCCGTTGCGGCTGTCCATCTGGTTCGGGGTGCTGGTCACGGCGGTGGCGACCCTCTACGCCCTCTGGGTGCTCGGCACGGCGATCGTGAACGGCAACTCCGTGCCCGGCTACGTCACCACGATCTGCGCGGTGACCGGCTTCGGCGGTGTGCAGATGATCCTGCTCGGCGTGATCGGTGAGTACCTCGGTCGCATCTACGCCGAGGTCAAACGGCGGCCGCTGTTCCTGCTCAAGGAGAGCAGCGTCGGGTTCCCCATCTCCGTGACGACCGCGCTGGGCCCCGACCACGAGGACCGCGTCTCCGCCCACGAGCTCCTGGAGGACGAGTGAGAGCACCGGCGAAGGTCGTGCCGAAGGTGGCGTGGCCGATCGTGGTCGTCGTCGCCACCGCGCTCTTCGGCACCATCCCGGTGGTGGTGACGAAGTGGTTCTACCAGCGGGGTGACACCGCGGTGCAGTTCGCCCCCACCTGGTACCACCTCGGCCGCCTCACCCGCGACGGCGTGTACCCGGCCTGGCTCGACCCCCACTCGTGGGCCGGCGGGAACTACGCCGCGGAGGCACTCTTCGGCATCTACGACCCGCTCAACATCCCCATCTGGCTCTTCATGTCGGCGGGCTCCGACCTGATGACGTCGATGTTCGTGGTGAAGCTCTGCTTCCTCGTGCTGCTCGCTCTCGGCACCTACCTCCTGACCCGCGAGTACGACGCAGCGCCGTGGGCCGCGGCGGCCGTGGCCGTCGCGCTGCCGTTCTCGGGCTTCACGCTCTTCTGGGACGCCGGCTCGTGGGCCTCCGGGCTGATCGCCTTCTCCTACACGCCCTGGGTCTGGCTCGTGCTGCGTCGCGTCCGCCGCGGTGCCAGCAACCCGTTCTGGGGGTTCGTCCTGGGTGCCCTCGCGGTCACCCAGGGCAACCCGTACGGCGTTCTCGCCCTGGTCGTGGTCGGGCTGGCGCTGGTGCTCGAGGGACTCCTCGACGGCGATCGCACGGGCGTGCTCGAGCTGACGGGCGCCGGGGCGTGTGCTGCCCTGGTGCTGCCGTTGGTGTACCTGCCCCTGCTCGGCACGAGCAGCCTCACCGTCCGCTCGCTCGGCGCCCTCGTCGCCAACACCGGGAAGATGCAGCCGGCGCCGGGAGACCTGCTCCAGCTGAGCATGCCCACGAGCGTGCCGCACATCATCGCGATCGTGGGGCCGATGGCGGTCCCGGCCACCTTCTTGGCCTGGTTCGTCCTCCCGCTGCTGCCGTGGCTGCGCTGGAGCGAGCTCCGCGCGCGGACCCTGGTCGCCCCCCTCGGCGTCGGCGCCGTCTACCTCGCGCTCGTGCTGGCCCCGTCGAAGCTCTGGCAGTTCCGCTGGCCGCTGCGGGTGAGCGAGTATCTCTACCTGGCCATCGTCGTGCTCTTCGCGCGCGCCCTCACCGCTGGCCTGGCCACCACCCACACGAGCAGGCGCCTGATCGCCTCTGCGGTGGCGATCGGCGTTCCCGCCTATCTCGCCTGGGCGAAGACCCCCGCCGCCCTGCACCACCTGGTCTGGGGCGCTCTGCTCGTGGCAGTGCTCACCGCACTGGCGCTGCTGGCCTGGAGGACGGGTCCGGCCCGCACCCTCGCTCTCGGGTGCGTGCTGATCGTGGGCACCGGGCTCGGGGTCGCCCTCCAGCTCAAGACGTTCGGCGAGAACAAGAGCTCACGCGTCTGGCACGCGCCGAGCAACGTCGCGGCGCTGCAGAGCCACTTCGCCGGGCGGAAGGGCCTGGTGATGCAGTTCTCCGACTTCACCGAGCTCCAGCGCACCTCGGTCCGGCGGCTCGAGAAGCAGTGGCAGTACTACCTGCCCGGCAGCCTGTACGACGTAGCCGGCGTCGACGCCGTCAACCACTACACCGGCATGGGCATGGTCCGCTTCGAGCGCAGCCTCTGCATGAAGTACGACGGGTTCACCCGGCCGTGCGGCTACCCCAGCCTCTGGCGCTCGCCGGAGGGTGACCTCCCTCCCCTCGCCGATCTGATGAAGGTCGACACCGTCGTCGTCGACCCGGGCATGGCCGGGCGGGTGAAGGTGCCGGCGGGTTGGCGCGAGGTGTCCTCGCCGCCGGAGGTGCTCGTGTACCAGCGCACCCGTCCGGAGCCCTGGCCCGACTCCCACCTCAGCTTCGTGCCGTCGGGCGCGACCGTGACCGCGGCGGCGAGTGACGACGTCCGCCACGAGCACGTCGACCTGTCGGCGACCGGCTCCGGAGGGACCGCGGTGTTCGGGATGCTCGGCTGGCCAGGATGGACCGCGACCTTGGCCGGGCACCCGGTGCCCGTGGGTCGTGACTCGGCCGGCCTCCTGACGGTGCAGCTCCCGGCGAACGCGTCGGGCCGGCTCGAGCTGTCCTTCGAGCCGCCGGGCCTGAAGGTGGGTGTCGCTG
>JBAUWD010000608.1:0-1566 GCA_049583575.1 Nocardioides sp. | reverse complement strand
TCGGCTGCACGTCACCGAGGCGCAGCGCCCCGGTGAGAGTGCCCACGACGACGGCGTTCTTGCCCGCGACCAGCTCCCCTGGCGGCAGCGCGCCGTCGGCGACCGTGACCGGCCCCAGCTTGAGTCGCTCTCCGGCGTACGTCGTCCAGGCGCCCGGCGCGGGGGTACAGGCTCGGATCTGCCGGTCGATCACGGCGGCCGCCCGGGTCCAGTCGACGCGAGCGTCGTCGACGCCGACCTTGGGGGCGAGCGAGACGTCGTCGCCGCTCTGCGGTCGCTCCTCGAGCGACCCGTCCGCGATCCCGTCGAGGGTGGCGACGAGCAGGGCGGCCCCGCCCTCGGCGAGGCGCGCCAGCAGGTCTCCCGTCGTGTCGCGGGGTCGGATCGTCTCGGTCATCACGCCGTACGTCGGGCCTGCGTCGAGCTCCCGGACCAGCCGGAACGTCGTCGCGCCCGTGACGTCGTCGCCGGCCCAGATCGCGTGCTGCACGGGCGCCGCCCCTCGCCACCGCGGCAGCAGCGAGAAGTGGAGGTTGACCCAGCCACGAGGAGGGATGTCGAGGACCGACTGCGGCAGCAGGGCACCGTAGGCCACCACCGGACAGGCCTCGGGAGCGAGCGCGCGGAGGGTCTCCTGGAAGTCGGAATCCCGCGGGTGCGCGGGCTTGAGCAGGCGTACGCCGAGCGCCTGGGCCGCCTCGGCGACCGGGGACGGCGTCAGCCGTCTGCCGCGGCCGGTGGCGGCGTCGGGCCGGGTGACCACGCCGACCAGCTCGTGGTCGGACGCAGCCACGGCCGCCAGCGCCGGGAGCGCCGCGTCGGGCGTGCCTGCGAAGACGACCCGCATCAGAGTCCGAGACCGCGGGTCGGGTGCGGCGAGACCTTGACGGTCGGCGGCCCGTTGAGGCCGAACCACTCGGACTCGCGGATCTCCTTCATGGCCACCTTGCGGTGCGCCGGGTCGAGGCGGTCGACGAACAGCACCCCGTCGAGGTGGTCGGTCTCGTGCTGGAGCGCTCGAGCCAGCAGTTCGGTGCCCTCGATCGTGACCGGCTCGCCGTACACGTCGAAGCCGCGGGCGACCACCGACCTGGCTCGGCGGCAGTCGATCGACAGCCCGGGGATCGACAGGCAGCCCTCCGGACCGTCCTGCTGCTCCTCCGAGAGGTCGAGGACGGGGTTGACCAGGTGTCCGACCTCGCCCTCGATCGACCAGGTGAACACCCGCAGCCCGACGCCGATCTGGGGCGCGGCCAAGCCGGCTCCGGGCGCGTCCAGCATGGTGTCCGTGAGGTCGTCGACGAGTCGGCGGAGCTCCTTGTCGAAGTCGACGACCTCGATCGCCGGCTGTCGCAGGATCGGGTCGCCGAACAAGCGGATCGGCTGGATGGCCACGGAGCTCCTCTGGCTGGTCGGGACCGACGGCGCCGCCAGTCTAGGAGCCGGCCTCTGCGCCGCGGCGTCGCCGGGGCCGGCTCACAGCGTCACCGGGTCGACCTGGATGCGCACGGCGTCGAGCTTGCGGGCCGAGCGCACCCGCTGGACCTCGCCGAGCGCCCGCGACAG
>JBAUWD010000607.1:0-1553 GCA_049583575.1 Nocardioides sp. | reverse complement strand
CGGCGTCCGCCGGGTCGCCCGGCCACCCGGTGCCCGGCGGCACCGGGCTCGCGAACCGCCGCCCCGTGACCGGGTGCGGCAGCAGCACCGGGTCGGTCACGGGTGGGCCTGCGCGACCGACCAGGCGATGCCGTCGAGGATGTCGGCCTCGGAGATCGTCAGCGTCGAGACGCGGGTACGCCGGAGCACCCGGTCGAGGATCAGCGCGCCGGCGTCGATCACGTCGGCGCGGCCGGGATGCAGGTAGGGCAGCGCCAGCCGCTCCGCCACCGTCAGCCCGACCAGCCACTCGACGTACGCGTGCACCTCGGCCACGTCGATGACCGCCTGGTCGGTGCGGTCCGGGTCGTAGGCGCTCAGGCCCAGCACGCCGCTCGCGACCGTGATCGCGGTCCCGGCGACCGCGACGACCTGGGCGGCCTCCGCCGGATCGACCGACCCCGAGTCCAGGACAGCGTCGATCTCGGCCACGCACTCGGTCACCTCTGCGGCGGTCGGGGGGTCGCCGTGCAGGAGCCGCTCGTGGAGCCGGACGGAGCCGATGTCCAGGGAGTCCGCGGCGGTCGCGACCGGCGTCGGCGGGCCGGTGCCGAGGATCAGCTCGGTGGAGCCCCCGCCGATGTCGACCACGAGCACCGGGTCGGCCGGTGCGACGTGCAGGTTGCGCACCGCTCCATCGAAGGCCAGAGCGGCCTCCTCGGCGCCGGTCAGCACCTCCGGCCACACCCCGAGGCGCTCGTGCACGCCCTCGGCGAAGACGTCGCCGTTGGCCGAGTCCCGAGTGGCGGAGGTGGCGCAGAAGCGGATCCGCTCCGGCGGGATGTCACGGTCCGCGACCAGCACGGCGTACTCCTCGACGGCCGCGAAGGCACGGGCCAGCGCCTCGTCGTCCAGCCGGCCGGTCCGGTCGACACCCTGGCCGAGCCGCACCATCCGCGAGGTACGGACCGCGGCGTCGGGAGGACGGCCGACGAAGAGCTTGATCGTGTTGGTGCCGCAGTCGACGGCGGCGATCTGGTTCCGAGCCTGTCGAGACGGCCGCTGCGCGGCCTCCTCGGGAACCAAGGATCGCTGTGGGCGCTCCTCAACCACCGGCCTGCTCCGCCGTCACGTCGACGCAGGGGCCGTGGGACCACCAGGGGCCGAGGAGGGCGAGCACCTCGTCACCGAGCACGTTGACGCCCGGACCGGAGGCCAGGGCGTGCGCGGCGAGGGCGTGCAGGCACTTCACGCGCTCCGGCATTCCGCCAGCGGAGACCGTCGCGATCTCCGGGACGTCGCCGAGCCGCTGCCGGGCGGCGAGGTACGCCCGGTGCGCACCGGCGTACGACGCGGCCAGCTCGGCGTCCGACGCCAGCCTGCCCTCCATCTCGCGCATCAGCCCCGACCCCTCGAGGGTCCCGACCAGCGAGGCGGCACGCGGGCAGGTGAGGTAGTACGTCGTGGGGAACGGCGTACCGTCGGGCAGCCGCGGCTCGGTCACCACGACGTCGGGCAGCCCGCACGGGCAGCGGTGGCCGACCGCGTGCGTGCCGCGCGGCACGCGACCGAGC
>JBAUWD010000606.1:0-6367 GCA_049583575.1 Nocardioides sp. | reverse complement strand
GCTCACGGCCGCGGGGCGCGAACCGGTGGCGGTGGGGGTGGGGGTCGTGGCCGTCGAGGTCGTGGCCGTCGCCACCGAGGGCAGCAGGGCACCGCCCAGGGCGCAGGACAGTGCGCACAGGCCGACGCGAGATCCCCAGCTCGGCAACGCCGGCCCCCTTGTCGGTCCTCCCGAGACGCACCAGATCTGACTGAGGATAGTGGCTCACGACGACGCCTGTGGCGCAGATGCGCGGCCGGTTCGGGGGCCGGGCCCGGTCAGCTCGCGGTCCGGGGCAGGCGGGCGAGCTGCCGGCTCTGCGCGACGAGACGACCGGCGGAGTCCCAGACCTCGCAGTCCTCCTCGAACATCCCGCCCGCCAGGTTGCGGGTCTCGTGCCGGAGCTTCAGCCAGCCCGGCGCGGGTCTGGCGCGCACGTGTGCGGTGAGCTCGAGCGTCGGCGCCCAGCCCGTCCGTCCCAGCTCGAACGTGACCGGCGGCATCGCGTCGACCGCCAGCAGCAGCGCCAGCGGATCGGGCTCGCGGTCGTCGTTCAGGCGGAACCACGCCTGGATGCGAGGTCGGCCGCCGGGACTCCCGATCGCCCAGCCGGCCGTGGCCGGGTCGAACAGCATGGAGAAGCGGCTCTGCAGCGGCGGTGCCTGTGCGCGGAACTCCGGCGGCGCGAGCTCCAGTCCCCAGCACTCCTCGGGGGGCGGAAGCTCGGGCTCGGACGCCGTCGTCCCCACGTCGTCGGGCAGGCGGTCGAGGTCGCCGTACGTCGCGAGCGCCGTGATCCGGGTGCTGCCGTCCTGGTCCAGGTCGGCGGCGAAGGTCGAGGTGCTCCCGCCCTCGCGCAGCAGGCGCGGCCGGACCGTGGCGGGCCCGGGGCTCGAGGCATCGAGGTAGTAGGCACTGATGGTCAGGGGGTCGGGATGCGCCGAGGCCCGTCGTACGGCGTGCCCGAGAACGGCGAGCAGGTAGCCGCCGTTCAGCCCGCCGCCGACCACCCACCCGGGTCGCAGGTCCGCGGAGAACGCCGGGTCACCCTCGTGCTCGTCCCCCGCAGGGGCCAGCGCGATGTCGCGGTCGAACTCGGCGGTCATGCGGTGAGCGTAGTGAGCCGCTCGTGCGGCACGATGTGCTCCGTGACTTCGCGGCAGCCACGTTGGGTGTACGAGGACGGCGACGAGCCCGACCCACGCTTCACGCTGGCCAACGAGCGGACCTTCCTGGCGTGGGTGCGCACCGCCCTGGCGATGGTCGCCGGCGGCGTCGCCCTCCACGCGCTCCCGCTCGACGGCCCGACCGGTCTCCGTACGGTGCTCGCGGTCGGGCTGATCCTGCTCGGCGCGCTGGTGGGCGTGGGCTCGTTCCTGCGCTGGGCCCGGGTGGAGCGGGCGATGCGACTGCACCAGCCGCTGCCGTCCTTCGGGCTGGGACTGGCGGTGACCGGCGCGCTGGCGCTCGTCGCCGTACTGCTGGTCGTCGTCCTCGTCTGAGGTCGATGCGGCTCCGCCGCCCGGTCGGGGCTCGGAGGGGTCAGGCGGCCTGGTGGTGGGTGAGGCGGCGGACCAGCGCGCGCAGGCCCGAGTCGGCGTGCACGGGACGGCGCAGCGGCAGCAGGTCGGTGCGGCCCTCGCGGACGGCGATCATCTCGATCGCCTCCTGGTCGTACTCCGCGGCGAGGCGGTCGGCGCGGTCGAGGTCGTTGTCGGCGACCGCCAGGTTGATGGCGACGACGTACCCGTCGTGGAGGGTGTTCAGGTCGTCGATCAGGCGGGACATCTCGGTTCCCTTCGATGGATGTTGCTGGGTACCTCCAGTGTGAACCGGTCTATTGGAACGATCCAATCGATGTCGCTGTGATGTCGCTCTCCTGCCGCCTCGGGCTCAGCTCGCGACGTGTGGAGCGGCGCGCGGATGCTCGGTCGAGCGGAGCCGGTCGTCCTCCTGCGTCAGCATCACCATCGCCGTGTGGGCCGGCTTGCGACGGACCGACAGACCTTGGCCGACCGGCTCGCGGGCACCGACGGCGTTCTCGCGTGTCTCCGCCCGGTCGAGCTCGCTCGCATGCCGCTTGCGCCGTCGCCATGCCTCGAGCAGGTTGTTGCGGTCTCGGGTGCGGAGGTCCTCGGCCAGCCCGGCACGGAACCAGTGGGCGGCCTCCATCAGCGAGTCGTACTCGTGCAGCGGCTCGTTCGCATTCCCGGCGATGACCGCCTCGAGCACGACCTGCAGGTGCTCGTAGCGATCCTGTGCGTCCTCGGAGAGGAACAGCCCGCCGCCCGAGTAGTACCACTTGCGCAGGTCGAGATGGAGGTGGCTCGCGTGCTCACGGGTCGCGTCGGTCCGTGGCCATCGGGACACCACGCTCGTGCGCTCCCACACCGCCGGGTAGGTACGGATCCGCTCGTCGCGGACACCCTCGGCCACCTTCTGGCGGTCGCTGAGCCAGGAGTTGATGAGGGCCAGCACGGCTGCGACCGCAAGACCGATGATGGCGCCGAGGAGCACGTCCACCTGATCACTGTGACAGAGCGGTGCCCGCCGCGTCCGGCGTTCGCGATCCTCGGCGGTCAGGCGTCGCGGGTCCTCGGTCGGCCGCGCCTGGGCAGCGGTCCGGCCTGCTTGGGCATCCGCCCGGCGTCCGCGAGCGCACGACGTAGCAGCATCTCGACCTGGGCGTTGAGGCTCCGGAACTCGTCGTCGGCCCAGCGCATCAACGCGTCGTGCACCGCGGGGTCCAGACGCAGGAGGACCTGCCGGCGGTCGCTCACGTATACAGGGATCCGGCGTTCACGACCGGCGACGGCGGCTGGTCGCCACAGAGGACCACGAGCAGGTTGCTGACCATGCTGGCCTTGCGCTCCTCATCGAGCTCGACGACGTCGTGCTCGGACAGCCGGTTGAGCGCCAGCTCCACCATGCCGACCGCACCCTCGACGATCCGCGTCCGGGCGGCGACCACCGCGCTTGCCTGCTGCCGGCGCAGCATCGCCTGCGCGATCTCCGGCGCATAGGCCAGGTGCGAGATCCGCACCTCGACCACCTCGACGCCCGCGATCGCCACCCGCGCGGCCACCTCGTGGGCCAGCTCGCCGGCCACCAGGTCGGTCGCTCCCCGCAGCGACGTGCCCGCGCCGTCGGCGTCGTCGTACGGATGGCTCATCGCGACGTGCCGGAGCGCCGACTCCGCCTGCACCGAGACGAAGTTCTCGTAGCTGTCGACGGCGTACGTCGAGCGAGCGGTGTCGGCCACCTGCCAGACCACGATCGCCGCGATCTCCACCGGGCTCCCGTCGAGGTCGTTGACCTTGAGCCGGTTGGTCTCGAAGTTGCGGACCCGGATGCTGACCCGGCGACGCACCGTGAGCGGGACCACCCACCAGAAGCCGGGCCGGCGGACCGTGCCGACGTACCGGCCGAAGAACTGGACCACCGAGGTCTGGCCCGGCGGCACCACGACGAGCGAGAGGGCGATCAGGACGCCGACCACGATGGGGACCCAGCTCCAGATCGAGTCGTGGCGGAGCGCGAAGTTCGTGATCACGATGCACGCGGCGACCGCCGCCACGCCGAGCCAGCCCGACAGCGAAAGAGGCGGTCGCTCCGTGATCTCGACGCGGGCGCCCTGGTGGCCCACGGGGGTGACGGTCTCAGGGGACTCGGGACTGCTCATGACGTGCTCCTCCATAAAGTGATACTAAAGTGATATCACTTTAGGGAGCTCCTGCCAAGAGCCGCTCGGCCCCTGCCGCTGTCGTGGCCCGACGACGTCAGGTGCCGGCGTGGCTCGCGGTGTCGGTGCTCACTGCAGCCGCGGATCGTCGGTGGCATCGGCGTACATCGTCGGACAGCCGTCGACGACGGCCTCGGGACGCAGCTCGTAGTGCCACCGCTCGTTCGCATAGATCTGGCACAACCCGTAGGCGGCGCCGTGTTGCGACAGCCAGGCATCGGCATCGGCGGGTCCGAGGTCGACGGCGTCGCCGGCCTCGTGCGCGGAGGTGCCGGGTCGGGCCACCCAGCGGGCGGCTTGGGCCGCCGACCCGTACGCGGCGATCGCCTGCTCGAACAGCTGCTGCTGGTACTTCTCCGACCGCCAGCCGCTGGTGACGTGGAACCGTACCCCGTCCCCCTCGGCGGCCCGCGCGGCGCTGCGGAGCGCCGCGAGCAGTGCCGGGTCGAGCCTCGTGACCGCCGGGTACGTGTCGTCGAAGACCGTCACGCCGTCCGGCAGCTCACCGTCGGCGGAGCCGAAGGTGGCGCGACGCCTGCTGTGCAGGCGGAAGGGAGGATCCCCGGGCACGTGACCGGCAGCGTCACGCGGAGGACGCGCCGGCGAGAGGTGGGCCGACGACTGCGCTGCGGTGGAGTGCGGTGACGAGACGGACGGCCCGATGGACCCGCAACCCGCGAGGCCGACGAGCGCACCACCGACGACCAGACCTGCGGTCACCGATCGGGCACGTCGACCCGTTGGGCGTGGGGTCGGGGCGGACCGGCTGGCGAACATGCCCGCCACTCAACGCAAGGGGGCGTTGCGGGGGCGTATGCGGTTCCGGATATGCCGACGATAGGTGGCCGCTCTCTAGCATGCGGAGCATGCGCGTGTTGGTCGTCGAGGACGAGCCCCTGATGGCGGAGGCCATCCGCGACGGCCTTCGCCTGGAGGCGATCGCGGCCGACCTCGCCGGTGACGGCGAGTCCGCGCTGGAGATGTTGAGCATCAACAGCTACGACATCGCCGTCCTGGACCGGGACATCCCGGGCCCCTCCGGCGACGAGATCGCCGAGCGCATCGTCGCCTCCGGCGCCCGCACGCCGATCCTCATGCTGACCGCGGCCGACCGGCTGGACGACAAGGCCAGCGGGTTCGAGCTCGGCGCCGACGACTACCTCACCAAGCCGTTCGAGCTCCAGGAGCTGGTCCTCCGGCTCCGGGCGCTCGACCGCCGCCGCGCCCACCATCGGCCACCCGTGCACGAGATCGCGGGTCTGCGGCTGGATCCCTTCCGTCGCGAGGTCCACCGGGACGGTCGCTACGTCGCGCTCACCCGCAAGCAGTTCGCCGTACTCGAGGTCCTCGTCGCCGCCGGCGGCGGCGTCGTCAGCGCCGAAGAGCTGCTCGAGCGGGCGTGGGACGAGAACGCGGACCCCTTCACCAACGCGGTTCGCATCACCGTGTCGGCGCTGCGGAAGCGACTCGGAGAGCCCTGGCTGATCGCCACCGTGCCGGGAGTCGGCTACCGCATCGACGCACCGCCCGGTGGGGACGGAGCCGACGTTGGATAGGCCGAAGGGGCTGAGCGTCCGCCTCAAGCTCACCCTCAGCTATGCCGGGTTCCTCGTGCTGGCCGGCGCCGTGCTGCTGGCTCTGTGGGCGCTGCTCGTGCACTACTTCCCGCACGCCGTGATCATCGGGGACACCAGGTCCGGCATCGGAGGTGCGTTCGCTCCCGGCCGCTCGAACACCCAGCGGGCGTTCGGAGAGACGGCAGCCGCCACGTTGGTGTTCCTCCTCGTCTTCGGTCTCGTCGGGGGCTGGATCCTCGCCGGTCACATGCTCGCCCCGCTGTCGCGCATCACCGACGCCACCCGGATGGCCGCCCGCGGCTCCCTCTCCCACCGGATCGAGCTGGAGGGGGCCAACGACGAGTTCCGCGAGCTCGCCGACAGCTTCGACACCATGCTCGAGCGGCTCGAGGCCCACGTCGCCGAACAGCGACGCTTCGCCGCCAACGCCTCCCACGAGCTGCGCACCCCGCTCGCGATCACCCAGACCCTGATCGACGTCGCCCGCAAGAACCCGGACGCCGACGTCGGCGACCTGCTCGACCGCCTGCACCTGGTGAACACGCGCGCCATCAACCTCACCGACGCCCTCCTGGTGCTCAGCCGCGCCGACCAACGAGCCTTCACCCGGGAGCCCGTCGACCTGTCGTTGGCCACCGAGGAGGCGGCCGAGACG
Source organism: Nocardioides sp. (assembly GCA_049583575.1). Classification (GTDB taxonomy): domain Bacteria; phylum Actinomycetota; class Actinomycetes; order Propionibacteriales; family Nocardioidaceae; genus Nocardioides. The sequence goes on along the minus strand of JBAUWD010000606.1, from coordinate 414 downwards.
CTCCTCCCCCTGGCGGAGAAGCACGGCGTCACCATCGACACCTCGGGCGGGCCGGCCCCGACCAGCGGCTCACGGGCGCTGCTCGTGCAGCTGACCACGAACCTCCTGCACAACGCGATCGTCCACAACCAGCGTGACCACGGCAAGGTGTGGGTCCGGGCCACTGCCCGGCTCGACGGCGTCACCCTCCGGATCGAGAACACCGGTGACCGGCTCACGCCGCAGCTGGCCTCGACACTCGCCGAGCCGTTCCAGCGCGGCACCGAGCGCACTCACAGCGACCACGCGGGCGTCGGTCTCGGCCTGGCGATCGTGAAGCGGATCACCGAAGCGCACGGCGGGACCCTCACCCTGGCTCCCCGCGCGGCAGGTGGGCTGTGCGCCATCGTGCGGCTCCCGACCGTCGTACCGGCG
>JBAUWD010000605.1:0-9652 GCA_049583575.1 Nocardioides sp. | reverse complement strand
GTGCCGACCAGCCGCTCCGACAGGGGTACGACGGGCCGCGGCCGGGCGGGTCGCCCGTTGCAGGTCGCGCCACCCCCGAGCGTGGCGACGTACTCGAGCCCGAGGGCCGGCGCCAGGACGACGCCCGCGACCACCTGGCCGTCGACCTCGGCGGCGATGCTCACCGCGAAGTGCGGCAGGCCGTAGAGGTAGTTCACGGTGCCGTCGATGGGGTCGACGATCCAGACGACGCCGGTGGTGCCGGTGTCGGCGCTCCCCTCCTCGCCGACCATGCCGTCGTGTGGTCGCGCCGCGAGGATCCGCTCGTGCACCAGGCGCTCGGAGGCGCGGTCGGCCTCGGTCACGATGTCGATGGGGCTCGACTTGGTGCCGGCGACGTCGACCCCCGCGCCGCGCAGCCGCACCACCAGGTCACCCGCCTCCCGTGCCGCCGTGAGGGCGAGGTCCCGGAGCTCCGCCGGCGTCGGCGCGCTCACTCCATCCCACTCAGCGCCGGCTGCGGTCCGCGAGGGTTGGGGCAGCATCCGACCGCACACAGATCCCAACAGGAGGAGTCGCCGCCGACGGTCACGCGCGCGACGCTCTCGCCCCGCTCGACCGCAGCCCGCTCGACCAGCAGCTCGCGCACCATCGCCACGAACCTCGCGTCCGTGCCCGGCGTCGCGACGCGTACGGCGTCGAGCCCGAGGTGCTGTGCCGTCGCCAGCGCCTCGGTGTCGAGGTCGAAGACCACCTCCATGTGGTCGGAGACGAAGCCGATCGGGATCAGGACCACCGACCGCACCCCGTCGCCGGCCAGCTTCTCGAGGTGGTCGTTGACGTCCGGCTCGAGCCACGGCACCCGCGGCGGGCCGGACCTCGAGCAGAAGACCAGGTCGTGGGCGAGCCGCCGCCCGGTGACGAGGGCGACCTGGTCGGCGACGTACGACGCCGCGTCGCCGTGCTGGGCGAGGTATGCGCCGCCGTGCGGCCCGCTGCCGTCGTTCATCGCCACCGGGATCGAGTGGGTGACGAAGACCAGCCGCGGCTGGTCGCGACCCTCCACCGCCGCGACCACGCCGTCGATGACGGGCTCCAGGAAGCCGGGGTGGTGGTGGTAGAGCCGCAGCTTCTCCAGCCGCGGGCCGCCCTCGACGGACGCCGCAGCGAGGTTCTCGCGGTACTGCCGGCACGAGGAGTACGACGAGTAGGCGCTGGTGGTGAAGCACGCAGCCCGGGTCACGCCGTCCTTCGCCATCTGCGCGACCGTGTCGGTGAGGAGGGGATCCCAGTTCCGGTTGCCCCAGTAGACGGGCACGTCGATCCCGTGCGCGTCGAGGTCGGACCGGATCGCGGCCACCAGCGCCCGGTTGATGTCGTTGATCGGCGACCTGCCGCCGAAGAGGTGGTAGTGCGCGCCGACCTCCTCGAGCCGTTCGCGCGGGATGCCGCGGCCGCGGGTCACGTTCTCCAGGAACGGCACGACGTCGTCCGGTCGCTCGGGCCCTCCGAAGGACACCAGCAGCAACGCGTCGTACGGCGAGACGTCGGCGGCATCCATGGCTCAATCGTGCCCTACGCTCGCCAGACGATGTTCACCCGCTACCGCGCCGTGCTCGGCCGTCCCGGCGCCCTGCGGTTCAGCGCCAGCGCGATGGTCGCGCGGCTGCCCATCTCCATCGACACGCTCGGCATCGTGCTGCTGGTCACCGGCCTGTCTCGGTCCTACGGCCTGGCCGGCGCGCTCTCGGCGGCCTACACCGTGGCCAACTCCCTCATGTCGATCGTGCAGGGCAGGCTGCTCGACCGGCTCGGTCAGTCGCGGGTGCTGCCGGTCGCCTCCGTCGTGTTCGGGGTCGCGGTCGCCGGGCTGGTCACCGCCCTCGAGTCGGGGTGGCCCGACGCGGTCGCCTACGGCTGCGCCGCCCTCGCCGGTGCGGCGTACCCACCGATCGGCTCGTGCGTGCGGGCGCGCTGGTCGTACGTGCTGGCCGGCCACCCGCACGAGGTGCAGACGGCGTACGCGTTCGAGTCGGTGGTCGACGAGGGGATCTTCATCATCGGGCCGACGGTGGCGACGGTGCTGGCCACGACCTGGCACCCGTGGGCCGGTCTCGGTCTCGCCGTGGTGTCCGGTCTGGTCGGCAGCCTCGCCCTGGCCGCCCAGGGCAGCACCCAGCCGCCGCCCCAGCCGCGCGACCACGCGACGGGAGCGCGTCCGGCGATGCCCTGGGCGCGCGTCGTCTCCCTCGCCGTGGTGTGCGTGGCGCTCGGCTCGATGTTCGCGGCCGCGGAGGTGAGCACGGTGGCGTTCTCGGGCGAGCAGCACGCCAAGTCGTACGCCGGAGCCCTCCTGGCGCTGTGGGCGCTCGGCAGCATGATCGCCGGGCTGGTGACCGGCACCTTCGCGTGGAAGCGGTCCGCCGTCTTCCGGGTGCAGGTGGGATCGGTGTGCCTGGCCCTGGTCATGCTCCCCATGTCCTTCGTCGGCTCGATGCCGGTGATGGGCGTGGCGCTCTTCTTCGCCGGGTTCGCGATCGCCCCGACCCTGATCGCCGCGATGGGGGCCACGGAGCAGATGGTTCCCGCGCCCCGCCTGACCGAGGGCATCGCGATCATGCACACGGGCATCGCCGCCGGGCTCGCCCCCGGCGCCGCCCTGGCCGGCCTGATGATCGACGCCCATGGCGCGTCGACCGGCTACCTCGTCTCGCTGGGCGCCGGGGTGGTCGCGGCGCTCGCCGCTCAGGTGCTCCGCGCCGAGTCCGGCACCTGACCTCTACCCTCGTCGGGTGCACTGGCGGAACTGGGCGGGGCTGGAGTCCGCAGACCCCGCCACGGTACGACGACCCGGATCGGTCGACGACGTCGTCGACGCCGTGGTCCGCGGCCGCAACGACGGCTCCACCGTCAAGATGGTCGGCACCGGCCACAGCTTCACCGGCATCGCAGCGCCGGGTGACGTGATGCTGCTGCCCACGCAGCTGAGCGGGATACTCGGCGTCGACCGGGACGCCATGACCGTCACGGCGTACGCCGGCACGCCGCTGAAGGTGCTCAACGCCGAGCTCGAGCGGCTGGGGCTGTCGCTGCACAACATGGGCGACATCGCCGAGCAGACGTTGGCCGGCGCGGTCTCCACGGGCACCCACGGCACCGGCGGAGTCGCGGCCGGGCTCGCCGCCCAGCTGGCCGGGCTGCAGCTCGTCACCGGGACCGGCGAGGTGCTCGACGCCTCCCCCGCCACGAACGCCGACGTCTTCGAGACGGCCCGGGTCGGCCTGGGCGCGCTCGGGATCCTCACCACGGTGACGTTCGCGGTCGAGCCGCTGTTCCTGCTCGAGGCCCGGGAGCAGCCGATGTCCTGGGACGAGGCGCTCGGGACGTTCGACGAGATGGTGGCCGGGAGCCACCACTGCGACATGTACTGGTTCCCCCACACCGACCGGATGCTGACCAAGCGCAACACCCGGCTGGACGCCGACGTGTCGGAGGCCGAGCCGCTCTCGCGGCTGCGCGGGTGGATCGACGACGAGCTGCTGTCCAACACCGTGTTCGGGGCGCTGGCCTCCGGCGCCAACCACGCCACCCGGGTGATCCCCCGGATGAACCGCCTGTCGGCCCGGGCGCTCTCGGCGCGCACGTACAGCGACGTGGCACACCGGGTGTTCACCTCCCCGCGCCGCGTCGTCTTCCGCGAGATGGAGTACGCCGTGCCGCGCGAGGCGGGGCTCGACGCGCTCCGTGCGGCGCGAGCGGTCATCGAGAGGTCGTCCTGGCGGATCAGCTTCCCGGTCGAGATCCGCGTGGCCCCGGCCGACGACATCCCGCTGTCGACGGCGTACGACCGCGACTCCTGCTACCTCGCCTTCCACACCCATCACCGCTCGGACTGGCGCACCCACGCGGCGTACCTGGCCGCGATGGAGGCGGTGATGCGCGACCACGACGGCCGCCCCCACTGGGGCAAGCTGCACACGCGGACGGCGGCCGATCTCGCCTCGGCGTACCCGCGCTTCGCCGCCTTCCTCGCGATGCGGGACCGGCTCGACCCCGACCGGGTGTTCGCCAACGACCACCTCCGGCGCGTGCTCGGCCCGTGACCTGCGGCCCGGGCAGCGTCCGAACGCCCCGAGGCAGTGGTCGAAGCGCCGGTGGCGCGCCGTCGTGGGAGCCGGGTCGGGGCGTCGCGCTGGCGTAGGCTCGGCCGCACCGGAGCAGGAACGGGCAGGAGCGAAGCGACCCATGGTGCACCTCAGACTCACCGGGGTGAGCGAGGACGGCCGGAAGCTGTTGCTCGTCAGCGACGCCGGGGTGGAGTTCACCGTCGACGTCGACGACCGGCTCCGGGCCGCCCTGCGCGGCGACCAGGCCCGGCTCGCCCAGTTGGAGATGCAGATGGACTCAACGCTTCGCCCGCGCGACATCCAGGCGCGGATCCGGGCCGGAGAGACGCCCGAGTCGGTCGCCCAGGTCGCCGGGACCTCCGTCGACAAGGTCATGCCGTACGCCGCACCGGTGCTGGCCGAGCGCGAGCACGTCGCCCGGCGCGCACAGCGCGCGTCGATCCGGCGCCGGCCGATCGAGGGTGCGTCCACCGGGTCGTCGGCCCGCACGCTCGGTGACGCGGTCGGCAGCCACCTGCGTGGGCGGAACGTCGACCCCGACACGGTGAGCTGGGACGCCTGGCGGCGCGAGGACGGCCGCTGGACCCTCACCGGCTCCTACACGACGGACGGCCGCGTCGGTGCCGCCCACTTCTCCTTCGACGGGCCGGGCAACTACGTCGTCGCCGACGACGACGACGCCCACTGGCTGCTCGGCGAGGTCGAGGAGCCGCCCGAGACCGCCACCCCGGAGACGACGGACGACCTGTCGTCGGCGCGCCGGCGGCGGCTGTCCGCCGTACCCGCCGAGGAGCTGCCGCTCGGCGAGGACGCCATCGAGCTCGTGAGCGAGGACGCCGAGCCCGCGGCGCCCGGTGCCGACCTGCCCTCCGCGCTCGGAGCCGAGACCCCGGTCGAGGCCTACCTCGACGACACCGCCACCACCCCCGTCGCGCCGGAGTCCGACAGCGTCGACGACTCGGGCGACGAGGGAGAGGACGAGGACGGCCAGCGCGCCGACGAGCCCCCGTCGCGCAAGCCGGTCAAGAAGACCCGTGGCCGCGCGTCGGTGCCGAGCTGGGACGAGATCATGTTCGGCGGCGGCAGCTCGCAGGACTGACCGTCTCCCGCCTCTTCTTCGGGTCGTCCGCCCGAGCGGGTGCTCTAGTGGCCACCTGGGCGGACGACCCGAACACGTCGTGGAACGGGTGGCTCTGCCAGGCTCCGCACGATCGGCTCGTACTGCGTCAGGTGATCCGAGGTCCTGCCCGGGGCCGACACCCCCGTGAACATCCGACGAACGATGCGCAGGAGGTGGTCTCGTCTCCTCTCCGCAGGCGCGTTACCTGCGGGTAGGGTCGCGGCCATGTCGTACTTCGTGACAGGCGCCACCGGGTTCATCGGGCGACATCTCGTCGAGGAGCTGCTCGACCACCGAGACGGCACGGTCTTCGTCCTGGTCCGCGAGGGCTCGCTGCCCCGGCTGGAGGCGATGATCCGGCTCTGGGACACCCGGCGCGTGGTGCCGGTCCTGGGCGAGCTGACCGCCGACCGGCTCGGCGTCGACGACACGTGGGTCGCGGAGCACCGCGGCGAGATCGACCACTTCTTCCATCTCGCCGCGATCTACGACATGACCGCCGGCGACGAGGCCAACGAGGCCATGAACGTCGGCGGCACCCGCCACGCGCTCGAGCTCGCGGAGGCCCTGGGAGCCCAGTGTTTCCACCAGATCAGCTCCGTCGCCGCCGCCGGGGAGTACGACGGGCGGTTCGACGAGACGATGTTCGACGAGGGCCAGCCCCTGCCCTCGCCGTACCACCGCACGAAGTTCCGCTCCGAGCAGCTCGTCCGCGAGCAGACCGCCCTCCCTTGGCGGGTCTACCGCCCGTCGATCGTGGTCGGACACAGCGAGACCGGCGCGATGGACAAGATCGACGGTCCCTACTACCTCTTCCCGCTGCTCAAGATGCTCCGCGACGCACTGCCCGCCTGGCTGCCGCTGGTCGGGGTCGACCTGGGCGACACCAACCTCGTGCCGGTCGACTACGTCGCGGCCGCCATCGACCACCTCGCCCACCTCGAGGGCCACGACGGCGAGGCCTTCCACCTCGTCAACCCCGAGCCCCAGCCCGTCGTCGAGGTGCTGAACGCCTTCAGTGCCGGGGCCGGCGCGCCCCGGTTCGCGACGCCCGTGGACCGCGGCACCGCCGGCGGGCTGACCTCGCTCGTGCCCGCTCGCCTGCGGCCGCTGCGCCTGGCCAACACGCTGGTCCGCACGCCGCCGGTGCAGCTGCTCCTGGAGCAGACCGTCGGCCGGCTCGGCGTCCCTCCCGAGGTGCTCTCGCACTCGTCGTTCCGCCCGGTCTTCGACTCGCGCCGTACCGAGAAGGCGCTCGCCGGCTCGGGCATCGCCGTCCCCGACCTCGAGTCGTACGCTCGCACGCTCTGGTGCTACTGGGAGGACCACCTCGACCTGTCCACCGCCCACGACGCCGGTGCGCGCGAGGCGCTGACCGGGAAGTACGTCGTGATCACCGGCGCCTCGTCGGGCATCGGCCAGGTGGTCGCGCTCAAGGTCGCCCAGGCGGGCGGCATCCCGGTGCTCGTGGCCCGCGGCAAGGACAAGCTCGAGGCGACCCGGGCCACGATCGAGAACCGCGGCGGTACGGCGTACGTCTACGCCTGCGACCTCTCCGACCTCGCGGCCATCGACGACCTGTGCGCGCAGCTCACCGCCGACCTCCCGAGCATCGACTACGTCGTCAACAACGCGGGACGCTCCATCCGGAGGTCCTTGAGGCTCAGCCAGGACCGCTTCCACGACTTCGAGCGCACCATGCAGCTGAACTACTTCGGCGCGATCCGCCTGGTGATGGGGCTGATCCCGAAGATGCGCGAGGGCCGCCGGGGCCATGTCGTGAACATCTCCTCGATCGGGGTCCAGACCAACCCGCCGCGCTTCTCGGCGTACGTCGCGTCGAAGGCGGCGCTCGACGCCTGGAGCAACGTCGTGGCCTCGGAGCTGGTGGGCGACGGCATCACCTTCACCAGCATCCACATGCCGCTGGTCCGGACGCCGATGATCGCCCCGACCAGGATCTACGACAAGTTCCCCACGATCTCGCCGGCGCAGGCGGCCGACCTGGTGATCAAGGCGATGGTCGACCGTCCGCACGAGATCAACACGCTGCTCGGGAACGCCGGCGCCATCGCCCACACGGTCGCCCCCAAGCTGGCGTTCCGGGTGCTCAACCTGGCCTACCACGTGTTCCCCGACTCGGCAGCCGCCAAGGGCGAGGGCTCGTCGGGCACCCGCGAGTCGGAGCAGATCATGCTGGCCAAGGTGTTCAAGGGCGTCCACTGGTAGCCGCGTTTCCATCGGGCGACCGCACGCCCGGTCTGGTCCGATCCGGCTACGTGCCGCCGACCGTTCGGGTCGTTGTCCGCAGAAGCGCGGCGAACGCTCCTCCGCACCCCTAGCGTCAGACACCTGATCTCTGAACCGAGGGGTGTCCAGAGGTCCCACGGACACCGAAGGGCTCGACCGACACGGGGAGGCCGAGCCCTTCGGAACCATCCGGCCACGAGCCGGCCGGGCCACGCGGCGTGACACAATCCGCGCGATGGCCGAACTGCACTTCTTCACCGGGACCATGGACTCCGGCAAGAGCACCCTCGCGCTCCAGACGAACCACAACCACGCCGCCCGGGGTCGCGTGGGGCGGATCTTCACCACCCACGACCGGGCCGGCGAGGCCATCTTGTCGAGCCGGCTCGGGCTGACGCACGACGCGATCGAGGTCGACGACGACTTCGACTTCTGGCGGTACGTCGTCGACTCGCTGACCGCGGGCGCCCGGATCGACTACCTCGTCTGTGACGAGGTGCAGTTCTACACGACCGCCCACATCGACCAGCTGGCCAAGGTGGTCGACGAGCTGCAGATCGACGTGTTCGCCTTCGGCATCCTCAGCGACTTCCGGACGCGACTCTTCCCGGGCAGTGCCCGGCTGGTCGAGCTCGCCGACCGGATGAACGTCCTCCAGGTGGAGGCGCTCTGCTGGTGCGGCAAGCGCGCCACCCACAACGCCCGTACCGAGGACGGCGTGATGGTCGTCGAGGGCGAGGTCATCGTCGTCGGAGACGTGGACTCCGTCGACGGACCTCCGGCCGAGGTCGCCTACGAGGTGCTGTGCCGTCAGCACCACCGTCGCCGCCTGACCGCCGCCCGCGCGCGGGCTGTGGCGATGACTCCCGAGCCGCTGCCGTTCGGCTCGTGATCAGACCCGGGCTGCTCGTCGACGTCCCCGGCCTGGGCGACCTGGACGCGGTACTCATCGACACCCGATTGGCACAGACCGGGCCGTCGGGCCGCGAGCGGTACGCCGCCGGCCATGTGCCGGGCGCGGCGTACGTCGATGTGGATGACGACCTGGCCGCTCCTCCGGGCATCGGCGGCCGCCATCCGCTCCCCGACCCCGACCGCCTCGTCGCCGCCATGCGGCGCGCCGGCGTGCGCCGTGGCTCCACCGTCGTCGTGTACGACGACGGGCCGGCCACCGCGGCCTCGCGACTCTGGTGGCTGCTGCGCGACCACGGCCACGACGACGTGCTCGTGCTCGACGGTGGACTGACCGCCTGGACGGCCGCGGGCCGCCCCCTGTCCACGGAGCCGGTCTCGCACCCCCTCGGCGACTGGACCGGGACGCCGGGTCGCCTACCGACCCTTGCCGCGGACGACGTACCGGCCGCGGTCCGTGAGGGGGTCCTGGTCGACGTGCGCACCGCGGAGCGCTTCCGTGGCGAGCACGAGCCGATCGACCCGATCGCCGGCCACATCCCCGGCGCGGTCAACGCTCCCCTGCCCGGCAACACCGACGCACTCGGACGGTTCCTGCCGCCCGACGTGCTGCGGGCGCGCTTCACCGCCCTGGGGCTCGCCGACGCCGACCGGGTCGCGACGTACTGCGGCTCCGGCGTGACCGCGACCCAGACGATCCTCGCCCTGTTCCTCGCCGGCCTCGGCGACGAGCACACGGTGTCGCTCTATCCCGGCAGCTGGAGCGACTGGATCGCCGACCCGTCCCGCCCGATCGCAGTGGGCCCCTGACGGACGTCCCGGCCGGGGCCGCCGACCGGCCGGCACTCGGCCGTCCTCGCCCCGTCCGATGACCTTCGGCACTGGGAGCGGGCGTCCCGGTGGTCCAGGGTGACGACATGGGCACGGTGGTCCATCGGATGACGGTGGCCGCCCTGGTCGCGGCGGTGGCCGTGGGCGGATGCGCGGGCGTGCGCACGACGTCGGGCTCGACCGCGACCGGACCGACGTCCCGGTCGGCGCCGGCCCCCACGGTGCACACTCCTTCCGTGCCCTCGACCCACGGCCCCGACCTCGCGGTCGGGCACAGCGCCTGGGTCTCCGTCTCCGTGGCCACCGTGTGGCGCTCACCGGACTCTCCGCGCCCGGTCGACGCACCGGCGTTGGCGCACCCCGCCGGCATCGAGACCTGTCTGGGCGACATGACGCTCGCCGAGCGGCGGGGTCTGGACGGTCGCGCCGACAC
>JBAUWD010000604.1:0-8755 GCA_049583575.1 Nocardioides sp. | reverse complement strand
GCGGTGGGGCGTCCGGGTGACGGCGCCGGCCGCGACGTACGTCCCGGAGCCGTGCCGCGCCTCCAGCCACCCCTCGGCGGCGAGCTGGTCGAACGCCTTCTCGGTGACCGACCGCGAGACGCCCAGGTCGGCCGCGAGGGCACGCGTGCTGGGCAGCCGTCCGCCGACCGGGAGCCGGCCCCCGATCACGCCGTCGCGGATCTGCCCCGCGATCTGGCTGCCGAGCGGCGTGCTCCCGGCGCGGTCGAGGGTGAGGGGTACGGCCAGGGTGCGTGCCATGAGTGTCCTGTCGAAAAGCGCCAGAAGTGGCTCGTGCGGTCAGGCCACTTGTCCGCCAGACTAGCGCCGTGACAGACGCCCTCTCGCCCACGGTCCGGACGACGATCACCCGCCACCACGAGCGGGGGAGCAGCGACCGGGCGGACCTGTTCGCGCTCCTGGACGAGGCGCTCGTGTGTCACGTGGGCATCGTCCGCGACGGGCAGCCCGTGGTGCTGCCGTCGATCTTCGCGGTCGACCCGGACGGCCCCGACGACGGCGGGACCCTCTACCTGCACGGCTCGGTGGCCGCGCCGTGGCTCGTCGAGGCGCCGACCGCGCCGGTCTGCGCCACCTTCACCCTCGTCGACGGCGTGGTGGTCGCGCGCGCGGCGTTCAGCCACTCGATGAACTACCGCTCCGCCGTCGTGCTGGGGGTCGCGCGGAGGGTGACGGACGAGACCGAGCGCGAGCACGCGCTCGCCCTGGTCGTCGACCACGTGATCCCGGGCCGGTCGGCCACCCTGCGGGCGAACACCCGCAAGGAGCTCGCCGCGACCGCCGTGCTCGCCGTTCCGCTGGCCGAGGCCTCGGTCAAGGCTCGCACCGGTGGACCGAAGGACGAGGCGGAGGACGTCGCCACGGGCGCCTGGGCGGGCGTCGTACCGCTGTCGCTGACCGCGGGGGAGATCCGGCCCGAGCACGACGGGCCCGTCCCGTCGGAGGTGCGGCGCGGTGCGGCCCGGTGGGGAGCGCCGTCGACCGCTCGATAGGGTGCGGCGCATGGAGCGCTCCCTCGTCCTGGTCAAGCCCGACGGCGTCCGCCGAGGTCTGGTCGGCGAGGTGATCCGGCGTATCGAGGCCAAGGGCTACGGGCTGGTCCGCCTCGAGCTGAGGGAGGCGACCCGCGACCTCCTCGCGGCGCACTACGCCGAGCACGAGGGCAAGCCGTTCTACGAGCCGCTCGTCGACTTCATGCTCTCCGGCCCGGTCGCCGCGATGGTCGTCGAGGGCGAGCGCTGCGTCGAGGGCTTCCGGGCGCTGGCCGGCGCCACCGACCCCACGGTGGCCGCCCCGGGGACCATCCGCGGCGACCTGGGCCGCGACTGGGGTCACAGCGTCCAGCAGAACATCGTGCACGGGTCCGACTCCCCGGAGTCGGCCGCCCGCGAGATCGCCATCTGGTTCGGCGCCTGAGGCATCGCTGAGGGTCGGGCGGAGGACGACCGTGCCGGCAGTCCGGCAGTCCGGCAGTCCGGCAGTCCGGTAGTCCGGTAGTCCGGCAGTCCGCTCCGTCTCTTCGCCCAGGTCAACCGGCGTGGCAACGCCGGAAGGGCGCCGCCCGCTCCTAACCTGCTGGGAGGTCGGCGTGTGCGGTGTGCCGTCCCGCGGGGGCAGCAGTGGGTGCCTCCCTTCCCCAGGTACGACGACACTGCGAGGCGAGCGCATTGGCGAACAGCATCATCGGCCGCGACATGGCGGTCGATCTCGGGACCGCCAACACGCTGGTCTACGTCCGCGGCCGCGGCATCATGCTCGACGAGCCGAGCGTGGTGGCGCTGAACGACACCACCGGCGAGATCCTCGCGGTGGGCCACGAGGCCAAGCGGATGATCGGGCGCACGCCGGACAACATCCGCGCGATCCGGCCCATGAAGGACGGCGTGATCGCCGACTTCGAGGCGACCGAGCAGATGCTGCGGTTCTTCATCCAGCAGGTCCACCGGCGCCGCTACTTCGCCAAGCCCCGGATGGTGGTCTGCGTCCCCAGCGGGATCACGGCCGTGGAGCAGCGGGCGGTCAAGGAGGCCGGCTACCAGGCCGGCGCCCGCAAGGTCTACATCATCGAGGAGCCGATGGCCGCCGCGATCGGCGCGGGCCTGCCCGTGCACCGGGCCGCGGGCAACATGGTGGTCGACGTCGGTGGCGGCACCACCGAGGTCGCGGTGATCTCGCTGGGCGGCGTGGTCACCAGCCTGTCGATCCGGACGGCGGGCGACGACCTCGACACCGCGATCGTGACCTGGATGAAGAAGGAGCACGGCCTCATGCTCGGCGAGCGCACCGCCGAGGAGGTCAAGATGACGCTCGGCTCGGCGTTCCCCACGAGCGACGAGCCGGAGGCCGAGGTCCGGGGACGCGACATGGTCAGCGGTCTGCCCCGGTCGGTGCTGGTCACCAGCTCCGACGTACGACGGGCGCTCGAGGAGTCGCTGCACGCGATCGTGGACGCCGTGCGCGCGACGCTCGACCAGACCCCTCCCGAGCTGGCCGGCGACATCATGGACCGCGGCATCGTGCTCACCGGCGGCGGCGCGCTGCTGCGCGGCCTCGACGAGCGGCTCCGCCACGAGACCGGGATGCCGGTGCACGTCGCGGAGGACCCGCTCTCGAGTGTCGCGATGGGGGCGGGCAAGTGCGTCGAGGAGTTCGAGGGACTGCAACAGGTGCTGGTCTCGGAGCGCCGGCGGTACTGATGCTCTCGTCATCGAGGCGCCCACCGAGGACGTCCCCGTCGCGGCTGCTCCGGGGCTACCGGCCGCTCCGGCCGGGGCCGGACTCCTTCGACGAGCGCGCCGACCGCTCCCGGCTCCGCTCGCGCATGGTGGCACTGGTGCTGGCCTGCCTGACCCTGATGACCCTCGACCACCATCCCGGCGCGCACTCGCCGCTCGAGCCCGCCCGCCGGGCCATGGGCTCGGTGCTCGGCCCCGTGGAGACGGCGACGTCGGCCGGGGTCCGCCCCGTCACCGCGATCGGCGACTGGTTCCGCACCCGCCGCTCCCTGCAGAACGACATCGCCACCCTGGAGGCGCAGAACTCCCGGCTCCGGGCCCGGGCGGCGACCACGCAGTACGCCCGCCACCAGCTCGCGGAGTTCCGGGGACTCACCGCCGCGGCCGGCACCCTCAGCCAGGCCCTGGTCCCGGCCCACGTGGTCGCCTACGGGCTGGCCCAGTCGTTCTCACGCACCGTCACCATCGACGCCGGCTCGTCCGCCGGCGTGCGCCCCGACGAGACCGTGCTGAACGCGGACGGGCTCGTCGGCCGCGTGCTCCGGGTGACCCGGACGACCGCCACCGTGCTGCTGGTCGTCGACACCGAGTCGGTGGTCGGGGGCCGCGTGGGTGCCAGCATGAAGGTCGGGTTCGTGCGCGGGCAGGGCGGCCTGGGCGGCCGGGGCACCCTCGACCTCGAGCTGCTCGACCAGAGCCGGGCGCCGGCCGAGGGCGACACCATCGTGACCTGGGGCAGCCACGGCGGCGCGCCGTACGTCTCGGGCGTGCCGATCGGCAAGGTCACCGCGGTCTACGCCAGCCTGCGCGAGTCGACCCAACGTGCGGTCATCTCGCCGTTCGTCGACTTCGGCGCTCTCGACCTGGTCGGCGTCGTCGTACCGTCCGGCACGCACGGCGACCGCGGTGTGATCGAGGCCGACGGGACGCTGTCGCGAGCCCACCTGGGGGCACGGTGAGGGCCGCGCGCGTGGCCGTCGCGGCCGGCCTGGTGCTCGTGGCGCTCGTCCTCCAGGTGGCGGTCTTCCCGCACCTGGCCTGGGAGGGAGTCGTCCCGGACCTCTGCCTGCTGGTGGTGGTGGCCGCCGCACTGGTCCGGGGTCCGGCGTTCGCCGCCACCCTGGGCTTCTTCGCGGGGCTGATGCTCGACCTCGCCCCACCCGCCGACCACGTGGCCGGTCGCTGGGCCCTGGCGCTCGTCCTCGTCGGGTACGTCGCGGGGCTGATGCGCCAGGACACCCGACCGTCGGCGACCACGGTCCTGGCGACCGTGGCGGCCTCGTCGTTCATCGGCACGTCCGCGTACGCGCTGTCCGGCGTGGTCCTGGGCGACGCGGTGGCCGGCTTCGGTGACGTGGTGAGGATCATCCTGGTGGCGCTGCTGTGGGACGTCCTGGTGACCCCGCTCGTGCTGCCCGGCCTGATGAGACTGCTCACCCGGTGGGAGCCGGCGAGCGCGTGATGACTCCCTCGACCCCCCCGCACGCGAGCGCCGAACGGTCCCGGCTGCGCCTGGTCGTGGTGCGGGTGCTGGTCTTCTCGCTGTTCGCCACCCTGTTCGCCCGCCTGTACTACCTCCAGGTGGTCTCGGGCGCGAGCTACCACGCCGCCGCGGCCTCCCAGTCGCTGCGAGAGGTCGTCGTCCAGCCGCAGCGCGGGCTGATCGTCGACGACCAGGGCCGCCCGCTCGTCGCCAACCGGATGGCGTGGTCGGTGTCCGTCGACCGCACGCTGCTCGACCGGCTCTCGCACCGCGACCGAACCGTCGTCCTGAAGCGGATCGCCACGGCCGTCCGCACGCCCCTCCGGCGGGTGCGGCAGGCCCTGGTCACCTGCGGCGACCCCGCCAGCGTCCGGGGGCGCTGCTGGAACGGCTCGCCGTACCAGCCGGTGCCGGTGGCGGTGGACGTACGCCGAGACGTGGCGCTGCGCATCCTCGAGCAGCCCGAGGACTACCCCGGGGTGGTGGCGCAGCAGCAGAGCGTGCGCTCCTACCCGCGCCCGTACGGCGTGAACCTCGCCGACGTGGTCGGCTACCTGAGCCCGATCACGGCAGGCGAGCTCGCCCACGCCCGGCGACACCACGACTCCTCGCTCGACGCGGCCAGCACGGTCGGCCGGGCCGGCGTCGAGCAGGAGTACGACCGCTACCTGCGCGGGCGGCCGGGATACCAGCGCGTCGCCGTCGACTCCATGGGACGGGTGCTCGGCAACGACGGCAAGAAGCCCGGCCGGCCCGGCGACACGCTCGTCACGTCGATCGACGCCAAGGTGCAGGGTGCTACCGAGCGTGCGCTCGCCGCCGCGATCCGCACCGCGCGCGCCACCTACGACCCGGTCAGCCACCGCGACTACCGGGCCGACTCCGGCGCCGCCATCGTGATGCAGGCACGCACCGGCCGCATCGTCGCGATGGCGAGCCAGCCCACCTACGACCCCTCCGAGTGGGTCGGCGGCATCTCGAAGGCGCAGCTCGCGCGCCTCTACTCCCCGCGCGCCGGCGACCCCCTGCTCGCGCGGGCGACGCAGGGGCAGTTCGCACCCGGCTCGACCTGGAAGCCCTTCATGACCGTGGGCGCCTTCAACCACGGATTCGGTCCGAACAGCCGGCTCGACTGCTCCTCCGGCTTCCAGGTCGGCGGCCGGCTCTTCCACAACTACGAGTCCGAGTCCTACGGGATGATCGGCTTCGCGCAGGCGCTCCAGGTCTCCTGCGACACGTTCTTCTACCGGGTCGGCTTCCACTTCTGGCAGGAGTACGGCTCCGACCCGACCGACGTCCACGCGCGCGACCCGCTGGTGAGCGAGGCCAAGGCGTTCGGCTTCGGCCGGCCGACCGGCGTCGACCTCCCCGGTGAGGCGTCGGGCCGCATCGCCGACCGGCACTGGAAGCTCGCCTACTGGAAGGCGATGAAGGGCTACTACTGCCGGATCGACCGGCACGACCCGCCGGGCACCGGCGCCTATCTCCACCTCTTCGCGCACGAGTTCTGCCTCGAGGGCAGCTACTACCGTGCCGGCGACGCCGTGAACTTCGCGATCGGCCAGGGCGACACGCTGGTCACGCCCCTGCAGCTCGCGCGGGCCTATGCCGCGCTCTCCAACGGCGGCACGCTCTACGAGCCGCGGGTCGCCAAGGCGATCGTGAGCCCCGACGGCACGGTCGTGAAGCGGATCCCGCCGAAGGTGCAGGGGCACGTGGCGGACCCCGCGCATGCGATCGCCTTCGACAACAACGCCCTTCTCGGCACGGCCAAGGTCGGGACGATGGCCTGGAAGATGATCGGGTTCCCCCTCGACCAGGTGCACATCCGCTCCAAGACCGGCTCCGCGGAGGTCTACGGCAAGCAGTCGACGTCGTGGGTCGCGTCGTACGACAAGAACTACGTCGTGCTGATGATGGTGAGCCAGGGCGGCACGGGCTCCGGCACGTCGGGGCCGTTCGTCCGGAGGATCTGGGAGTCGCTGTACGGCGTGCACGGCTCGCAGGTGGACACCCGCGACGCGCTGATCCCCGGCGTCGTCGCCCCCGACGCGCTGCCGTCGTTCCACCCCGACGGCTCGATCCTGCCCCCGACGCCGCGGAGGGTGCCGTGAGCGGCCGGTTGCGGAGCCCCGGCGTCGACCGGGTGCTGATGGCCGCCGTGCTCGCGCTGGTCGTGCTCGGGACGCTGCTGGTGTGGTCCGCGACGTCCCACCGCGACGACCTCACCGGCGGTGACCCCACGGCGTACCTGAAGAAGCAGCTGGTCAACGTGTGCATCGGCCTGGTGCTGATGGTCGTGGTGATGGCCACCGACCATCGCTGGGTCCGGATCGTCGCGCCGCTGGTCTACCTGGCCTCGATCGGCGGCCTGGTGCTCGTGCTCACCTCCGGCACGACGGTCAACGGGTCGCGCTCCTGGATCGACCTGGCGGGCATGTCGATCCAGCCGTCTGAGTTCGCCAAGCTGGCGGTCGTGATCGGGATGGCGCTGCTCGTCGCCGAGCGCGCCGAGGGTCGGCGTACGACGGTCGGCGCCGTCGAGGTGGTCGGGATGCTCGTCATCGCGGGAGTGCCGGCGGCGCTGATCATGCTGCAGCCCGATCTCGGGACGCTGCTGGTCCTGTCGGCAACGGTGTTCGGCGTGCTCGCGGTGTCGGGCGCGCCGCGCCGCTGGCTCGCCCTCCTGGCCGCAGCCGGGGTGACGGCCGCGGTCGCCGCGTTCGCCGGACACCTGCTCAAGCCCTACCAGGTCGACCGGTTCCTGGCCTTCACCAACCCCGACCTCGACCCGCGGGGAGCGGGCTACAACACCGAGCAGGCGCGGATCGCGGTCGGCAACGGTGGACTCCTCGGACAGGGACTCTTCCACGGTTCCCAGACGCGGGCGGGCTTCGTGCCCGAGCAGCACACCGACTTCATCTTCACCGTCGCCGGCGAGGAGCTCGGTCTGGTCGGCGCCGGTGTCCTCATCGCGCTGCTGGGTGTGGTGATCTGGCGCGCGCTGGCCGTCTCGGCGCTGTCGACCGACGTCTTCGGCCGCATCGCCGCGGCCGGGATCGCGTGCTGGCTCGGCTTCCAGGCCTTCCAGAACATCGGGATGTGCCTCGGCATCATGCCCGTGACCGGCGTGCCGCTGCCCTTCGTGTCGTACGGCGGCAGCTCGATGTTCGCGGGGATGCTCGCGGTCGGGCTGCTGCAGAACATCCACCTGCGGGCGACGGCGTCGCTGCCGACCAGGTACGCGCGGCCGGTGCGGCACCTCGTCACCCGCTAGGCCACCGACCCGGCGAGCAGCAGGATGGACTCCAACTGGTCGAGGGGCGCCGATGCGCTGGTCGACGGCCAGCACGGCGGTGGCGGTGACGTCGTCAGGCGGCGAGCCCGACGGTGCCCGGCATGCCCGTGACGTGACAGTCGCAGGTGTCGCTGCAGGCGAGGTAGGTGTGCAACGCGTGCCCGCAGTACGGGCACGGACGGTCGTGCGACAGGTGCAGCTCGCTGGCCCGGACGGTGTCCCACATGGTCGTGCCTCCTTGTCGTGCGCTGGGGTGCTCCTACCCGTACGACGAACGGGATCGCCCGTGTTCGACAGGGGAC
Source organism: Nocardioides sp. (assembly GCA_049583575.1). Lineage (GTDB taxonomy): Bacteria > Actinomycetota > Actinomycetes > Propionibacteriales > Nocardioidaceae > Nocardioides. The sequence continues at coordinate 898 of JBAUWD010000604.1, read as the reverse complement.
GGAGAAGATCTCCTCACCGAGGAGGGAGGCGTCAGACGCTGGGGGAGAACGACCTGAAGGCGTCGACGTCGCCGTCGAGGACCTGCTCGTAGTGCGCCATGCGCGCCACCCTAGGGGTCCGACGTGGCCGACCCGGTCAGCGGCGCCGGCGGCGGGGCAGGAGCCGGCCGGCCATCATCACCATGCTGCCGAGCGCCTCGGTCGACGGGGCGTCGTCCGCGGCGGTGATCCGGTCGGCGGCCGACGCGAGGTCCCAGGGCCTCCCGGCCGACCGCGTCGCGAGCGCGTCGTTGGCGGCCACCGCCCACAGCTGGTGGATCGGGTCGATGGCGTAGGGCCGGTCGAAGCCGTCGAAGCGGGTGACCCAGGAGGTCTCGACCACGATGTCGCGGCCGAGGGCGGCGCGCTCCTGGAGCGGACCGGCGTGCTCCTCACCGGACGACTCCAGGACCAGCCAGCGGCGGTCGGTGGCGACGAGGAGGAAGCGATCGTGCTCGTGGAAGAACGGCCAGACGGCCGCCGCGACCGTCTTCACGGCCCGACCCGGCCGCGACGACGCCGGGATCACCACGTCGAGGCTCTCGCCGGGCTCGAGGAACGGGCCCACTCGCGGGCGGAGCTCCTCGCGCGACCGCAGGACGTCGTGACCGTTCACGTGGGTCCGTCGCAGGCCGGGCGGAAGATCGCGTCGTGCTCCTCGGCCGCCTCGGCCAGGGTCAGCTCGAGGTCGGCCGACACCTCGTCGGGGTCGACACCGACCTCGAGCGCCTCGTCGGGCACCGGCACGACGCTCACCTCGGCGTCCGCGAAGTGCTCACGAGCGGTCCGGAAGGCGTCGGCGAGGAACGCCTCGCCGTCCGGCCCCGCCCGACGGGCGTAGACGTCGTCCCACGTGAGG
>JBAUWD010000603.1:0-1588 GCA_049583575.1 Nocardioides sp. | reverse complement strand
CCCGGTGCCGGGCGTGGTCCACCTGGTGCTTGGTCGGGTAGCCGTGCCGGCCACCGGCCGCCTCGGCAGCCGCCACCCCTCCGAGGGCTGCGGCCAGGGACAGGGCGAGGGCGGTGACCCCGACTCGATGCACGGATGATCCCCTCAGCGCGGCGTTTGGTGTGGTGGTCGCCTCGGGTGACTTCCGCACCACCCGAGGCAACTCGCTGCACGCTAATGCGCTTGAGTCACAAAGGGAACAACTTTCTCAAAATTCACAGGAGTCACCGGCGTGTCGGCTTGACGAACTACACCGGTGTAACTTCGCCGCGCAGCTCCGGGGTCATCGTCCGATGGCGGACGAAGGTCTGGTTGCTGGCGAGTCCGCCGACGTAGAACGCGACCAGCGCGATCGCCACGCCGGCGACGTCGTCGGCGACGTAGTGCCAGCCGTAGTAGAGGGTGGCCACGACGGTCAGGCAGAAGTTCACCCAGAAGAAGATCTTGATCCATCGGTTGCGCAGCGTGTACTGCACCATCAGTGTGACCAGCAGCGTGATGGCGCAGTGCAGGCTGGCGAAGCCGGCGACCGACTGGAGGGAGCCGGCGGCGTCGTTGAGGAACGTCTGACGGGTCCACTGGATGCTGGCCATCAGCCGGATGGCGCCGGTGTGGTCGAGGCCCTGGTAGCGGAACGGGTAGTCGAGCCCGGGGCCGATCGTCGGCAGCGCGTAGTAGGAGATCGTGCCGAGCGTCCAGGCGATGCACTGCGACGTGGCGAACCAGTAGCCGTGCGCGAGGTCCTTCGCCCAGATCAGCCACCCGGTCAGGCACAGCGGCACCAGCGGCAGGAACCACAGGTAGACCGTCGAGAGCACCTCGGCCGCGATGCCGGTGCCGAGCAGGCCGTGGAGGAAGGGGCCTGGGAAGTGGCCGAGGAACAGCGCCTTGTCGATGGTGTTGAGCTCGAAGTCGAACGTGTGGTGCCGACCCTCGACGAAGGGCACCTGCGACTTGAGGTTGCGGTAGCTCACGTAGGTGACATAGAAGCCGAGCAGGCCGGTCACCACGAGCGCCATCCGGGGCCGCGTCCAGTGCTCCCGAACCCGCGTCTGCCAGACGTCGCGCATGCGGGTCGGCCGCAGCCGGGAGACCCAGAGCGTGCGTGGGACCAGGTCGATCCCGAACGCCAGGGAGAGCAGCAAGGGGAACCGGAGCCAGCTGGGCCCGAGGAACCCGTCGGGGTCGACGAGGGGATGGCCGAAGGTCACCGCCGTCAGCACCGCCAGGACGCCCATGCCGATGGCGATGGAGACCAGGAGGAGCTGGGCGCGGCGGAACACCCGGTCAGTTTAGGGCCGACGACCCCGGGTGCGAACCGCCGTGGAGTGCGGCCATCCGGGTGCGGTCGACGGACAGTCGTACGGCGTCGCCCGGCGCCAGGCGGCGGTCCAGTGAGGCCACCGCATCGACCTCGCCGAGCTCGGTGTCACAGACCAGACGCACCTGCCCTGGCGTCGCCCGGACGGTCAGCACCTCGCCGGAGAGGGCACCCCGGTCGTCGACCGCCAGGGCCGAGCGTCGTACCGCGACCGCCGGGGCGGTGGGC
>JBAUWD010000602.1:0-11117 GCA_049583575.1 Nocardioides sp. | reverse complement strand
GCCGAGCTCGATGCCGTCGACGAGCGCCTCGAGGTCGGTCGCCGTCGCCGCGTCCCCGGTGACCCCGAAGAACAGCCGGCCGTCGTACGACGTGACGGCGACGCCGATGCGCAGGCGGTCGGCGATCGGGACGTAGGGGTAGGTCGCCAGCATCCGGCGGCCGCAGCAGTACAGCGTCCCGCCCGGCCCGGGGACGTTCGTCACCACCGTGGTCAGCATCCGCTGCGGCACCCGGAACGCGAGGTGGAGCCCGGCGGCCAGCACCGAGGGTGGCAGCACGTCGGCCAGCTCGGTGACGGCCTCACCGGTGTCCGCCTCGCCGGAGCGCTTGAGGTGCCGCATCCGGTCGGTCACCTCGCGGAGCCTCGTGACCGGGTCGACCACCTCGACCGGCAGGTCGGCGAGGATCGCCGACACCCGGTTGTCCGTGTGGCCCTGCCCGTCGGCGCGACGTACGGAGACCGGGACCAGCGTGCGCACGGTGTGCCTGCCGGGTGTCTCGCCGCGGGCGAGCAGCAGGTCGCGGAAGCCGTGCGAGACCGCGGCCAGGACGACGTCGTTGACCGTGCCGCCCAGCCGCTCGCGGATCGCGAGCACGTCGGCGAGGGCGACGTCGGTCCACAGATGCCGCCGGTCGCTGCCGATCGAGCCCCGGAGCGACGACGCCGTGACCGGACGCAGGGCGGTGGCGAACCCGGCCATCCCGTGCACCAGGCGCCAGCCGAGGGCCGGGAGCTCGCGCGGGTGGGCTGCGGCGCGCCCCAGCGAACGCATCTCGTGCAGGCGCACGGAGGCGCGGTCGAGGATCGCGTCGGACGTCAACCGCAGGGCCGACGGCTGGGGGCCGGCCACCCAGGTGTCGTCGGGCACCGGGTCGCCGTCGGGGCGGCTGTCCAGCACCGTCGACAGCAGGTCGGTGCCGGCGATGCCGTCGGCGAGGCTGTGGTGCACCTTGGTGACCAGCACCCAGCGCCCGTCGGAGAGGCCGTCCACCAGCCAGGCGCCCCAGAGCGGGTGCCGCCGGTCGAGGCGCTGCGACATGATCCGGTCCACCACCACGTGGAGCTCGGCGCGTCCCCCGGGCTCCGGAAGCGTACGGCGGCGTACGTGCGCGTCGATCCGGAAGTCCGGGTCGTCGACCCACACCGGGCGGCCGAGCTCGAACGGCACCCCGCGGACCCGTTGGCGGTAGCGCGGGACGAGTGGCAGCTTGCGGGCCACGGCCGTCTGCAGCTCCGCCAGCGTGGGGGCGGGGCCGTCGAAGAGCGCGACGCTGGCGATGTGCAGGGCGGCGTGCGCATCCTCGATGTGGAGGAACGCGGAGTCGAGCGGGCTCATCCGGTCGGTGCTGGTCATGGCGAACTCCTCGCGTGAGCATCTGTCTCGATCAGACCACCGGTCCACCCCGGGTTCGCAGGGCCGAGAGTCCCGTAACGGTGTCGCGTGTCTCACGACGTGGTGAGGACTTTCGGCAGTCCCGTACGGCCACTCCGCCGGCCTACTGTCGACTATGACCACGCTCCTGATGACGGGCTTCCCCGGGTTCCTGGGCTCGGCGCTGCTGCCGAGGCTGCTGGCACGACGTGACGGCGTCACCGCCGTCTGTCTGGTGCAGCCGCAGCACCTCAGAACGGCGCGGCAAAGGGTGGCCGAGCTCGAAGGCCGGTTCGCCCACGTCGCCGGCCGGATCGAGCTCGTCACCGGGGACATCACCGCGCCCGGTCTCGACCTGGACGAGGCCGCCCAGGCTCTGGTGGACGACGTCACGGAGGTGTGGCACCTCGCCGCGGTCTACGACCTGGCCGTCCCGCCGGAGGTGGCTCATCGCGTCAACGAGGACGGGACCGCGCACGTCCTCGACTTCTGCCGTTCCCGGACCCGACCACCGCGGTTGCACCACGTCAGCACCTGCTACGTCAGCGGGCGCTACGAGGGCGAGTTCCCCGAGGACGACCTGGCTCTGGGCCAGCCGTTCCGGAACCACTACGAGTCGACCAAGTACGGTGCCGAGCAGCTGGTCCGCACCGCCATGGCCGACGGCCTCCCGGCGACCATCTACCGGCCGGGCATCGTCGTCGGCGACTCGACGACCGGCGAGACGCTGAAGTACGACGGTCCCTACTTCGTGGCGGGCTTCCTGCACCGCCAGCCCGGCCCCGCCGTGGTCGTCCCCAAGGTCGGCGACCCCGACGTCGTACGGGTCTGCCTGGTGCCTCGCGACTTCGTGGTCGACGCGATGGATGCCCTGTCGGTGCTGGACCGGTCGGTCGGCCGCACCTACGCGCTCACCGACCCCCACCCACCGACCGTGCGGCAGGTCGTCGACCGGTTCGCCCGCCATCTCGGCAAGCACGTGGTGTGGGTGCCCCTGCCGCTCGGGCCGACGCACGCCCTGATCGACCGGGTCCCGGGCATGGAGCGGCTGCTCGGCCTGCCGGCCGAGGCGGTCGACTACTTCGCGTCGCCCACGACGTACTCCACCACGCACACCGTGACCGACCTGGAGGGGACCGGCGTGCGCTGCCCGTCCTTCGACGAGTACGCCGACCGGCTGCTCGACTTCATGGACATCCACCCGGAGATCGACGCGAAGGCGATGGTCTGAGATGGCCAGGACCCCCCGGCTCCTCGTCGTCAACGTCAGCCTCATCGGGCCCGAGCGTGACTACGACACCACCGTCACCTTCCTGGGCCGCAGGTTCCGGCTGGTGCGGGTCGGTACGTCGGGCGACGTCGCCGCGGCCGAGGACCTCGTGCGCTCCTGGGCCGGCCGGGCCGACGCCATCGCGGTCACCGGCCTCCGCGAGGCACGGGCGGTCGGGCTGTACGACGGCGAGCTCGACGCCATCGACCGGGTCAAGCGGGCGACGACCGACGTGCCGGTCTGCGACGGCCACGAGCTGCGCGACGTCCTCCAGGAATGGGCCATCCGGCACCTGCAGACGGAGCTTCCCGGATACCTCACCAACGCGCGCACCGTCGTGCTCGGCGGGCTGAACCACCAGCGCACCACACGGCTGCTCCAGGAGTACACCGACAACATCGAGTTCGCCGACCCGCTCCTGCGTTTCGACCTCCCCGCCAAGTTCGCCGGCAACCCGGTGCTCGGGCTGGCTGCCAGCACCGCGCTCTGGCCCGCCCACCTGCTCCCCGGCGTGGTGAAGGCGCAGATCAAGACGCCGGGCACCCACCTCAGCCACGCCCTGGCCCGTCGGGCCGCTCGTGACGCCGACGTCGTCGTCGCGACGTACGACGAGCTCATCGGCTTCGGCCTCGAGGACCTCGCCGGCAAGACCCTGATCACCTCGGCGATCTCCGACGACCGGCTCGCCGAGCTCGGTGCGCGGGGCGTGGACATGGTGCTCGACAGCGTCCCGCAGCCCTTCTCCGTCACCGTCAGCGCGGCCGTGCTGGAGGCGATGATGCAGGCGCTCGTGGACGGCCACCGGCTCACCCATGACGACCTGCTCGACATCATCGTGGAGACCGGCATGGAGCCACGCGTGCTGTACCCCAACGGGTTCCGGCGCAAGAGTCGCTTCGCCTTCGTGATCCACCCGCTGTCGCAGGAGTTCTTCCGCAAGGTCGAGCCGCTCGGCACCATCACCAGGCTGGCGCCGGGGCCGGTCAACGACGTCATCGAGAAGGCGCTCGCGTACGCGCCGCCGTTCACCTACAGCCACGTCACGGGCATCACCTCGCCGACGGGGGCCGAGGCCGAGGGGTGGCTGATCTCCGTCGGTGGCACGCCCAAGGAGCTGATGGCGCACAGCCCGGAGTTCACCTACGGACGGCTGCTGCAGGCAGCGGACATCGCCCGCAAGCTCGGCGCGCAGGTGATGGGCCTCGGTGCCTTCACGAAGGTCGTGGGGGACGCCGGCGTCACCGTCGCGAAGAAGGCGTCCCTGCCGGTCACCACCGGCAACAGCTACAGCGCCTCGGGTGCGCTCTGGGCCGCGCACGAGGCCGTCCGTCGACTCGGCATCGCCGAGGTCGACGCCCGGGGACGCATCCACGGGCGCGTCATGGTCATCGGCGCCACCGGTGCCATCGGCTCCGTGTGCACGCGGCTGCTGGCGCTCGCCAGCGACGAGGTCTGGCTGGTGTCGCCCGAGACCGCGAAGCTGCTGACGCTCAAGCACGAGATCGAGCGCGACCACCCGAGGGCGACCGTGCACGTGGCGGCGACGCCCGACGAGCACCTGGCCGACATGGACGTGATCGTCACGGCCACCTCGGGCGCGGGCAAGCGGGTGCTGGACATCATGGCGGTCAAGCCCGGGTGCGTGATCACCGATGTCGCCCGCCCGCTCGACCTCTCGGCGGAGGACGTCGCCAAGCGCCCCGACGTGCTGGTGGTGGAGTCCGGGGAGATCGAGCTCCCGGGCGACGTCCGGATGAAGAACATCGGGCTGCCGCCCCATGTGGTCTACGCCTGCATGGCCGAGACCGTGGTTCTCGCCCTCGAGGGCCGCTACGAGACCTTCACCGTCGGTCGGAACATCGAGTGGGAGAAGGTCAAGGAGATCTACCGGCTCGGCCTCAAGCACGGCATGAGGCTCGCGGCGATCTCCGGCGTCAACGGCGTCTTCACCGACGAGCAGATCGCGGAGATCCGCGAGCGGGCGCTCGAGGCGCGAGCGGTCCGGTCGGCCGTCAGCACGTGACGTTCGCCCCTGCCGGGGCGGGCGGGGCCGCTCCAGCATGGAACCAGGAGCTCGGGCACGAACGAGGAGACGTCATGGTGAAGCGGCAGCGTCTGGGTGGGCAGGACGCGTTGTGGCTGGAGATGGACAAGCCCGGGAACCTGATGGTGGTCGACAGCCTCTTCTGGACCGCCGCCCCGATCGACTGGGACCGCTACCACAGCGCCGTCAGGGAGCGGCTGTGGGACCGCTTCCCGGTCTTCCGCAGCGTGGTGGTCAAGGGCGAGGACAACGCGTGGTACTGGGAGGAGCAGCCCGACGCCGACTACGACGCCCGGTACGAGCACGTCGTGCTGCCGGAGCCCGGTGGTGACGCCGAGCTGCAGGAGCTGATCTCCGCCCGGCGCACGGTGCCGCTCGACCGCAGCGAGCCGCTGTGGTGCTCGGTGCTCGTCGACGGGTACCGCGGGGGCAGCGCCGTGCTCCTGCGTGCGCACCACTCCATCGCCGACGGAATCCGCATGGTGCAGCTCTCGCTCAGCATCTTCGATGCCGACCCCGACGGTGCCACCGTCCCCGACAGCACCGTGCGCAGCCACCAGACCCGGAAGAAGGCGGCGCACGGCAGCGCACCGGCGCTGGTCGCCGGCCCCTCGCTGACCTCCCAGGTGCGGAGCAGGGCTGCAAGCCTGGGCAGCACGTCACTGCAGCTCGCTCGTACGACGGTGACCAACCCCGTGGGCGCGGCCCACAGCGTGCTGTCGCTGTCGGAGTCGTGGGTCGCCAAGCGGCCCTCGCTGGGCCTGCCCGCGTTCCTCTCCGCCGTACCGGGCGACATCGACACCGCCCGAAAGCTCGTTCTCGGAACCCGCAACGACACGACTGTGTGGACCGGCACGGTCAGCGAGCACAAGGCGGTCGGCTGGGCCCCGCCGCTGTTCCTCGACGACGTCAAGGAGGTGGCAAACGCCAGCGGGAGCACCGTGAACGACGTGCTGGTCACGTGTGTGGCCGAGTCGCTGCGGGCCTACCTGCAGAAGCACGATGCCGTGTGCCACAGCGTCAACTGGGACGTGCCGGTCAACCTCAAGCCGTTCGACCCGGAGCTGCCGGTCGTGCTCGGCAACGGGTTCGCGCTCGTGCAGCTGGAGCTTCCGACCAACATCGACGACCCGCTGCACACGCTCGAGGTCGTGCGACACCGCATGAGCCGGATCAAGGACGGCCACGAGGCGGCCGTCGACTTCGGCATCCAGGCGGCCATCGCCCGGATGGGCAGCCGCCTGTACCGCGCCACGATCGACCTGCTGGCGAACCGGGCCGTCGGGGTGCTGACCAACGTGCCAGGCCCACGCGTCCCGCTGTACGTCGCGGGGCAGAAGATCGAGGGGATGCTCGGCTGGGCTCCACTCAGCGGCGACCAGGTCATGAGCTTCACGATCTACAGCTACGACAACAAGGTCTTCGTGGGGCTCGCGGCCGACGCCGGCCTCGTCCCCGACCACCAGCAGATCGTCGACGGCTTCGCGGACGCGTTCCGCCGCCTCTCGCTCCTCGTCCGGTGACGCCGCGACCCGGTGCCAGGGCCCGACGTGGGGTTCGTGGCGTCGCGCCCGGGTGATCGCGTACCATGGGTCCTGCCCGACGACGTCATCGTCTTGGACGTCTTCCGCCGTGCCCCGCCTGCCACCAGCAGAGGGTCGCGTCGGACGGACCTCTCGCAGGTCCGGGGCTCGGCCGTGATGCCGTCCAGGCACTCGGCCATCCACACGTGCGACGTACGGTCGCTCGGGCCACCAGGCCCGGTCCGGGGAGAACTCCCGCGCCGGCGCGGTGGCCACGTCACGCACAGGAGTAGCTCTTGGCTCGACAAGCGCCACGTCGTTCCGGCACGCGCCGCGGCCAGCGCAACCAGCGGCCCGCCGCGCGTCGTCGCGACAACGAGGGGATCCTCCCCGTGCTCGCGCGCGCCGTACGCGAGGTCGAGACGGCCGTCCAGCGCGGATCCGTGATGGGCTCCGTGCGCACGAAGTTCCAGGTGATCGCGCTGCTGGTGCGCGAGGAGCGGGCGCGGGTCAACGCCGATGCGAGCATGACCGAGGCCGTGCGCTCGGGGCAGCTCAAGCGGCTCGACGGGATCGCGACCATCCTCGCGCAGACCGCCGCACGCGACACCTCGTTGCTCTCGCTGCTGGCGGAGGACGCGAACATCTCCGACTCGGCCAGCTCGCTGCGTCGCGAGATGCTCGAGAGCGCCGGTCTCGAGGCTCCCGAAGAGGAAGAGCCCCCCGAGGCACCGACCGAGGCGCCCGGAGCCGAGCGCCGGGTCGTGCCCCAGTCCGTGATCTCGCGGCAGCTGGCCAACCCCTTCCTGACTCCCGACTTCTCCGCCGCTTCCCAGCGCACGGTACGCGCGCGCCGGCTCGCCGGCTGGGAGCTGCTCGGTCCGCTCTTCCGCTCCTTCGAGTACGCCGGCAGCGGCGCGGTGTCGTGCATGCCCCTGCCCGAGCCCGGCTCGCTCGAGGCGGCCCACGGCCTCACGCTGATGCCCCACCAGGCGCAGGTGGTGGCGGCCGCCGCGGGTGGGCATCGGTCCTTCCTGCTCGCCGACGAGCCGGGCCTCGGCAAGACCGCCCAGGCGCTGCTCGCGGCCCAGGCCACGAACGCCTACCAGCTGCTCGTCGTCGTCCCCAACGTGGTCAAGACCAACTGGGCCCGCGAGGCCGGCCTGTGGACCCCAGACCGGCCGGTCACGGTGATCCACGGCGACGGCGACTCGGTCGACGGCTTCGCCGACGTCGTGGTCGTCAACTACGAGGTGCTCGACCGGCACGTCGGCTGGCTGGCGGACTTCGGGTTCCGCGGCATGGTGGTCGACGAGGCGCACTTCATCAAGAACAAGACCTCACAGCGATCGCAGCACGTGCTCGAGCTCTCCGACCGCATCCGCGCCCGGGCGGGCCGGCCGCTGCTGATGGCGCTGACCGGGACGCCGCTGATCAACGACATCGAGGACTTCCGGGCGATCTGGCAGTTCCTCGGCTGGATCGACGAGACCAAGCCGCTGGGGCACCTGATGGAGGCGCTCGACGAGACCGGCCTGACGCCGGCCGACTTCGGCTTCTACGCCGCGGCGCGCCAGTGCGTGATCGAGGCGGGCATCGTCCGGCGGCGCAAGGCCGACGTCGCGAAGGACATCCCGGCCCGCCGGATCGCCGACCTCCCGGTCGAGCTCGACGACGAGGCCGGCCGATCCATCCGCAAGGCCGAGGCCGACCTCGCCGCGCGCCTCGTGGCGCGCTACCGGAGCGCCCTGGCCACCCGCAGGTCCGGGGCGGTCGTCGAGGGCATCGACCACGAGCTCGTACGCCGGGTCGCGACGTGGGAGCGCGAGGACACGACCACCTCCTCCGGCGAGAACGTCTTCGAGATGATGCGTCGCATCGGTCAGGCCAAGGCCGCGATGGCGGCCGACTATGCCGCCCAGCTCGCCCGCAACGTCGGCAAGGTCGTCTTCTTCGCCAAGCACATCGACGTGATGGACGTCGCCGAGGACACCTTCGCCAAGCGCGGCATCCGGTACTCCTCGATCCGTGGCGACCAGACGACCCCTCAGCGCACCAAGCAGATCGACGCTTTCGCCAACGACCCCGACGTGGCCGTCGTGGTGTGCTCGTTGTCCGCGGCGGGAGTCGGCATCAACCTCCAGGTGGCGTCCAACCTGGTGCTGGCCGAGCTGTCGTGGACCGACGCCGAGCAGACCCAGGCGATCGACCGCGTGCACCGCATCGGCCAGGCAGAGCCGGTCACGGCGTGGAGGATCATCGCCACGCAGACGCTCGACACCAAGATCGCGGAGCTCATCGACCAGAAGGCCGGCCTGGCCGCGCGCGCACTCGACGGCTCGGACGACGACGTGTCCTCGTCCGCCGACATCCAGCTCGAGGCGCTGGTCGCCCTGCTCACCGACGCACTGCGCAACGACGCGCTGTCGGCCTGACCGCCCGCGACGGCCCCGGTCCCGGTCAGATCGACCGTCAGATGAAGAGCAGCTGTGCGCCCTCGGTCTTCTCGATGAAGTCCGAGGCGCTGATGATGCCCTCGACCTCGTCGTACAGGTCCGCCTCGGTGAGGTGGTTCATGTCGGCCGACATCCGGCACGCCCACAGGTGACCGCCGGAGTCGACGATCTGCTGCAGGAAGTCCGGGACCTCGGGCACGCCGAGCTCGGCGATCGACTTCTTCAGCTGGTGGGTCGCCATCGCGGTCATGCCGGGCAGGCCGCCCAGACCCTGAGGCATGTGTGTCGCCGTGTTGCCGAGCATCGTGAACTTCAGGTCGCCCATGGTCTTCTTGTTGATCATGTCGAAGCCCCAGAAGGTGAAGAACAGGTGGGTCTCGACGCCCTCACCCAGTGCGGCGTTCGCGAGCACGAGGGCCGGGTAGGCCATGTCCAGGTTCCCCTTGGAGCAGATGATGGCGAGCTTGCGGTCCGTGTCGGCGTCGCCGAACGACGGGACGAAGGGAGCTGACTCGGTGGTGGTCATGGGGATCTCTCCTTCACACGCAGCCGTGCGGCTTGGGCAGGCCGGAGACGTACGCGAGCTTCTTGGCGGGCTTCTGGGGGAACAGCTGGAACAGCGTCTTGGTCGGGATGCCGCCGACGACGCTGATGCGCCGCAGGGTGGCGGTCTCGCCCTCGCGCGCGAAGTCCTCGCGCAGGAAGCGGATGGCCTTCCAGTGCTCGTCGGTCAGGTCGATGCCGATCTGGGCGGCGAGGGACTTCGCGAGGGGCTCTGTCCACTCGTCGGGGTCGGTCATGAACCCCTCGTCGTTGACGTGGATGACGTGCCCGTCGATGGTCGTGGTGGGCATGGCCTCAGGCCTCCTCGTGGGGTTGGTGCTTCCCGGCCATCGACATGTGGGCGGGCAGCGGGATGGGACGCCCGGGCAGCAGCACGTTCCAGTAGATGTGGCGGAACGCGAGCTTGCCCAGGTGGTTGGCCCGGGTCTCCTTCAGCAGGCTCATGGGGCCGACGTAGGGGACCGGGTACTTGCCCGGGAGCGGCTCGACGTCGTAGTTGAAGTCGATCAGCACGGCCTTCTCGTCGCCGGACTCGACGAAGCAGTTGGCATGCCCGTCGAAGGACCCGGTCATCGGCCGGCCGGCGATGTGCTCGAGGAAGTTGTCGACGAAGACGTCGACCGCGAAGTGGGCCACCGAGCCGGCCTTCGAGGTCGGAATGTCACTGGCGTCGCCGAGCACGAAGATCGTGTCGTACGCCGTCGACAGCAGGGTGTGCTTGTCGACCGGGACGTAGTTCAGCTCGTTGCCCAGGCCGGAGCGGGCGACGTAGTCCGCCCCCATGTTGAGCGGCACCGTGATCAGCAGGTCGAAGGGGACCTCGCGCTCGTCGAAGGAGACCAGCACCCGGCGCTCCTGGTCGATGCGCTCGACCATGAAGTCCGACTCGACGTGGATCTTCCGCTCGGCCAGCATCGCCCCCAGGTGCTCGGCTGCCACCGGCTTGGTGAACGCCCCGTCGAGCGGGGTGACGAAGACCAGCTCCACCCGGTCTCGCAGGCCGCGCTTGCGCAGCCAGGACTCGGCCAGGAACGTGACCTCCAGCGGCGCCACCGGGCACTTGATCGGCATCTCGGTGATGTGCACGACCAGGCGACCGTGGTCGAAGTCCGCCAGCGCAGTCGCGAGGGCCTGCGCGCCCTCGAGGGTGTAGAAGTCGAAGATGCTCTTGTGCCACTCCGGGCCGAGCATGCCCTCGGTCTGGTCGGGGCGCGGCGTCGTACCGGTGGCGATCACCAGGTAGTCGTAGGCGAGCTCGCGGCCGTCGACCAGCGCCACCTTCTTGCTCTCGGGATCCACCGTGTCGATCTCCGCGAGGACGAGGTCGATGCCGTCGCCGAGGAAGTGGTGCCGCGAGCGGACGATCTCCTCAGGGGTGCTCATCCCGAACGGGACGAAGATGTAGCCCGGCTGGTAGTGGTGCTCGTCGTTCTGGTCGACCACGACGATGCGCCACTCGTGGGCGTCGAGCCGGTGCCGCAGCCGGTTGGCGGTCATGGTGCCGGCGGTGCCGCCGCCCAGCACGAGGAGTGTCTGCATGGTTGCTCCTGACGAGTGGTCCTGCTGCCACGCTAGGAGGGGTCCTCGCGCGGGCAGCAGGGCCGAACGTCCTACCCGTCGGGGTATTGCAGCCCAGGGCTCCGCGCTCGACCGGTGCCCGGTCGGGCAGCTGTCGTCGTCGGTCAGATCCGGGCCAGCAGTGCCGCGGCGGCGAAGGCCGGGACCACCCACGACATCAGCCTCAGCGCGTGCTCCAGGGGTGCGAGCAGGGCCAGTCGGTCGAGCTCCTCCACGGTGCCGTCGAGCCGCCGGAGCGTGCCGCTGACCTCGGAGGTACGGCGCCGCAGGGCCCGGGCCGGCGTACTCAGGCGGCGCTGGGCGTACGA
>JBAUWD010000601.1:0-2845 GCA_049583575.1 Nocardioides sp. | reverse complement strand
CTGAGCCTGGGCGTGGCCGTGGGTGCGCCCAGGCTCCTCCGCCGGCGTACGACGGGAGTGGCCTGCTGTGCGGCCCTCGTCATCGCCGTGGTGGTCCGCGTGCCGACGCCCGGCTGGCCGCCGGCCGGCTGGCTCATGGTGGCCTGCGACGTCGGCCAGGGCGACGGTCTGGTGCTGAACACCGGCCAGCCGCATACCGCCGTCGTCGTCGACGCCGGACCCGACCCGCGGCTGATGGACCGCTGCTTGACGGGGCTGGGCATCACCCGCATCCCGCTCGTCGTGCTCACGCACTTCCACGCCGACCACGTCGACGGGCTGCCTGGGGTGCTCGCCGGCCGCCGGGTGGGAGAGATCGAGGTGACCCGGCTGGCCGACCCGCCCGAAGGCGTCTCCTTGGTCCGCAGCGCCGCTGCCCGCGCCGGCCTGACCCCTCGCCTCGCGCCGTACGCCGTGACGCGCCGCATCGGAGACGTGACCCTCGAGCCGGTCTGGCCGCTCCCGAGCTCGCCCACGGTCGGGCCGGGCGACGGCAGCACCGCCAACAACGCCAGCGTCGTGATGCTGGTGCGGATCCGCGGGGTCACGCTCTTCCTCGGCGGCGACGTCGAGCCGGAGGGACAGGCGACACTCGCCAGGATGCTTCCCGGTCTCCGCGTCGACGTGCTGAAGGTGCCCCACCACGGGAGCCGATACCAGGACCTGCCCTTCCTCCAGTCGCTGCACGCCCGGCTCGCGGTGATCTCGGTCGGGGTGGACAACGACTACGGTCACCCGGCTCCCGCGACGATCGCCGGGCTGGCGGCCACGGGGGAGCGGGTGCTGCGCACCGACCTCGACGGCAGCGTCGCCGTGGTCCAGCGCGACGGGCGCCTCGCAGCGGTCACGTCGAGGTGAGCCGTGCTCGGGCGTCGGCGGCGTGTGGCAGGCTGCCGCCATGCGAGGGCCGACCGCCAAAGACGTGCTGGGCAGGGTCACGCTGGTGACCGGCAAGGAGGAGTTCCTCTCCGAGCGCACGGTGGTCGGCGTCCGCGAGGCGACCCGACGGCACGACCCCGACGCGGAGGTCTCCGAGACCCAGGCGTCCGGCCTGACGCCGGCCCAGCTCGGTGAGCTGGCGGCGCCGTCCCTGTTCTCCTCGACGCGGTGCGTCGTGGTCCGTGGCTTCGAGAGCCTGCCGGAGGAGTCGGTCGAGGGCGTGCTGGCCTATGCCGCGGCACCGGCGGACGACGTCGCGCTGGTCCTGGTGCACGGCGGCGGGCAGAAGGGCTCCGGCGTCCTGGCGAAGCTGCGCAAGCTGCCGGGAGTCACCGAGGTGAGGTCCGAGGAGCTCCGCGCGTCGGAGTATCCCGGCTTCGTGAGCGCCGAGGCCCGGGCGCACGGCGCCACCATCGAGCCCGAGGCGGCCGCGGCGCTGGTGCAGGCCGTCGGCCAGGACCTGCGGTCGCTGGCGGCCGCCGCCGACCAGCTCGCCAACGACTTCCCGGGTGAGACCCTCACCGAGGAGAAGGTGAAGCGCTACTTCGGGGGTCGGGCCGAGGCCAAGTCGTTCGCGGTGGCCGACGCGGCCTTCTGGGGCCGTCGGCGTCCCGCGCTGGAGGAGCTGCGCTGGGCCATCGAGGGCGGTACGCCGCCGGTGCTGGTCACCTCCGCGTTCGCCGGCTCGGCCCGGGGCATCGCCCGCTACCTCACCGCTCCGCGCGGCATGCGCGAGGTCGACCTGGCCCGCGAGGTGGGCGTCCCTCCCTGGAAGGTGCGGACCATCCGCGACCAGTCACGCGGCTGGTCGGACGCCGCGATCGCGCGGGCGATCCGCACCATCGCCCAGGCCGACGCCGACATCAAGGGCCGCGCCAGCGACGCGTCGTACACGCTGGAGCGGATGGTCCTCACCGTGACGGGGCTGCGCGACCGGTCGTGAGACGGCGAAGGCGCCGATCCGACCGGACCGACGCCTTGCGGACGGCGCGCCTCAGAGGGAGGCGGCCTTCTTCATGATCGACGACTTGCGGTTGGCCGCCTGGTTCTTGTGGATGACGCCCTTCGAGACGGCCTTGTCGAGCTTGCGCGCGGCGACCCGACCTGCCTCGATCGCGGCGTCCTTGTCGCCGGCCTCGGCGGCCTCCCGGAACTTGCGGACGAGGGTCTTCAGCTCGGACTTCACAGCCTTGTTGCGCTGGTGACGCTTCTCGTTCTGCTTGATCCGCTTGATCTGGGACTTGATGTTCGCCACTGCTGAGCCTTCGGTGTGGGTCGGGGCCGGATGAGGAGAAAGTCTGATGGGCGTGGGCCCACGACGGCCGCACACACGAGGGAAGAGGCTACCAGCGGGCCGACGAGCGCCCCAAATCACCGTGGGGCGTCGTCCGGGGGGCTACGACCAGCCCCGGCGCTCGCAGAGCCAGTCCCAGACCACCTCGCCCTGCCAGCGCTGGACGTCGCGGATGTACGGCGACGTCGGCGGCACCGGGTCGTCGGCCGACTTCAGGAAGTAGCCGCACAGCACGGCCAGGACGCGGTCGACGTGGTCGGCCGGTACGTCGCGCAGCAGCGGCCGTTCGGCGATCACCGACTCCACGTCGACCCCGTCCCCGCGCGGACCGATCAGCATCAGCAGCGAGTCGAGCCAGTCGGCACCGACGCACGGCCAGTTCCAGTCGCAGAAGAGCGCCCGGCCGTCGGCGGTGAGCAGCACGTTGTCGTCGCGCAGGTCGGTGTGGACCAGGGTGTCGCCCCCGACCACCTCGGCGAACCCGGCCGCCAGTGCCGCGGCCTCGGCGCTGCGCGACAGTTCGCGGGTGACCTCGACGTGGTCCCAGAAGGCCGGCCACGCGGCGAGCTCGGC
>JBAUWD010000600.1:0-2355 GCA_049583575.1 Nocardioides sp. | reverse complement strand
GCGGCGGGTCGAGGGCCGCGATCCGGCCCGCCACGCGCCCCTGACGACGAGCCGCGCGCTCGGCGTTGGCCAGGCAGTTCCGGGCGACGCCGTACGCGAACGGCAGGGGCTGTTCGGGGAGGTCGTCGTACCTCCGCCAGCAGACCAGCAGGGTGTCGGCGAGGACGTCGTCGGCCGTGGCCGGGTCGGTACGCCGCGCGAGGAAGCGCCGCAGGGGGTCGAGCAACTCTCGGACGACCCGCTCGAAGCGGTCGCGACGTGCCCCGACGTCCACCGCGTCCACGGACTCCACCCTCACACATGTCCGGCACCGGCCCCGGTCTTTCGCACTCGACCTCGGCCTGGAGGCCGACCCGGCCCGGAGGGCCGGGATCAGCCGACCGCGATGAGCGCGATCCCGGCCAGGACCACGACGGCCCCCATCAGGCGCCGTGCCGGCCGGGGCTCACGCAGCACCAGCCAGCCGAAGAGGGCGCCGACCACGATGCTGGTCTCGCGCGCCGGTGCGACCAGGGCGACCGGAGCGAGCTGGAGGGCCCGGAGCACCAGGACGTAGGCCAACGGCGACAGGACCCCCACGGTGAGGATGGGTCCCCGGTTCGCCGGCCAGACCTCCCGCACCGCCTGCGGTCCGCGCCGTCCGGCGAGCAGGAGGGCGAGCCACGGGAGCTGGAGCACCGAGCCGAGCACGAAGTAGGGCAGCGGCGGCACCTCGAGGTGGTTGACCGAGAAGTTGTCCCACAGCGTGTACGACGCGATGGTCGCGCCGGTCAGCAGTCCCCAGGCGACGCCGGCACGCACACCGTGCTGCCCACGCCCCAGTGCGATCAGGAGCACGCCGGCGACGACGGCCATCACGCCCGCGGCGGCGACCGCCCCCGGCCGCTGACCGAGCACGGCGACGGCCACGACGAACGTCAGCAGCGGGCCGGACCCACGGGCCAGCGGGTAGACGACGTTCAGGTCGCCCTCGGCGTACCCGCGCTGCAGCACGAGCTGGTAGCCGACGTGGAGCGCGGCGGTGACCGCCGCCCCGAGCACTCACCGCCAGCCCGGGCGTTCGCCGCGGACGACCACCCACAGCACCGCCACCGGTCCCCAGCAGACGACCGTCGTCACGACGTAGCACCAGATGAAGGCGACCCGGTCGCCGTCCACGCCCTTCGCCGCGAGGTTCCAGGTGGCGTGCAGGAGCGCCGCGGTCAGGACGAGCGCGAGTGCGGTGGAGCTCACGTGGCGAGGTGTCCGCGGGACATCCGCACCTCCAGGGTCCCGGTCGGTGCGAGCTCGGCCCGGCCGCCGTCGTCGACGAACCGGTGGCGGCGGTAGAACGCCTGCGCACGCTCGTTGCCGTCGACGACCCACAGGTACGCCGCGCGGTCGCCGATCGCCCGGCGTACCAGCGCATCGGCCACCCCCGTGCCCTGGGCGCGCGCCAGCACGTTGATCGCGTAGAGCTGCCAGTCGGTCGGTGCGTCGGCATCGCGGGCCGGACCGCTGGTGCTGATGGCGCAGATGCCGTGCTCGTCGCGGGCGATCCAGGTGTGCACGTCCGGCACCGGGTGGGTCAGCCTCTCGCGCCAGCTCGCCGCGAACGCCGCCGGATCGAGGGAGTCCAGGTAGTCGGAGGGCATCAGCCCGGCGTAGGCCTGCTTCCAGACCGTGACGTGGACCCGTCCCATCTCCTCCGCGTCCGCGACGGCGGGGTCGTGGATCGCCCAGGTCACCCGGCCACGCTCTCACAGGGTCTGCGACAGCGCCGGAGCTGCGCCGTACGCCCGGCCGAGGGTGCGGCGATCAGGCGCAGAAGCCGAGCATCTGGTCGAGGGCGGCCTTCTCCGCGGGGTCGACCGCGAGGTGCCACGCCGTCTTGACGGCGATCCACCGGCGGGCGTAGGCGCACTGGTAGCCCTTGCGCGGCCGCCACGCCGCCGGGTCGCCGTCGCCCTTGCTCATGTTGGTGGGGCCGTCGACGGCGAGCAGCTCGTGGAGGTCGTTGGCGAACGCCTCGCGCCGGTCGCGCGTCCAGTGGTCGGCACCCGAGACCCAGGCCTCCGCCAGCGGCACGACGTGGTCGATCTGGATCGCCTCGGCCTGGTGGAGGTCCTTGAGGTCCGTGAAGGTGAGCGTGCGACCGGTGTAGGGGTCGTGCCAGGTGCCGGCCAGGACGTCGTGGTCGCAGGCGCCCTGCTGCGCGACGGTCGTCGTACCCGGGACCGCGTCGCGGAGGAGCACGTCGTCGCGCTGGTTGCAGCCGTCATGGTCGGTGTCGACCCAGTCGCTGCCGAAGGCGTCGCGGACGTAGCCCTCGGTGCCCTGCGGCCGCGGGCGTACGACGAGCCGGCCGAGCTCGGC
>JBAUWD010000599.1:0-2444 GCA_049583575.1 Nocardioides sp. | reverse complement strand
GGCGAGGCGGTCCGCGCCTTCCGTACGGAGGGTCGCCGGCACATCGCCGTCGCCTCCCTGTTCCTGGCACCGGGCTTCCTGCCCGACCGCGCCAAGGAGCTCGCCCTGGAGGCCGGAGCCGTGGCCGTCGCCGAGCCGCTCGGCGTCCACGAGGAGGTCGCGCGCACCGTTCTCGCCAGGTACGCCGTCGGGGCGGTCGAGCTGGTCCCCGTCTGACGACGGGAGCCTCCGAGGGCGTCTCTCAGCCCACGAGACGTTCGAGCAGGTGCTCCAGCTGGCGGCCCGGGTCGGAGGTCATCCCCCCGTGCACGTCGCCGGTCTGGAGCACCGTGCTGCGTGGCGCCTTCAGGAAGCCGAAGCGGGTGCCCGCGGGCTTCGTCGCGACGGCACCGACGCGCTCGTCGCCGGCGCACACCCCGTCGACGAAGGAGAGCGCGTCACGCACCGCGTCGACGTCGAGACCCGGGTCGAGGGCGGCCAGGCGGTCCCGGTCGACCGTCCAGACCGCCGCGAGGTAGCCGGCGGCCTCGCAGTGGAGGACCACGCCGACGTTGAGGAACTCCTCGCGGTCCACGCGCGGCACGCAGCGCAGCACGACGTACTGGTAGGGCATCGCCGTGGTCATGCCGCGCTCACCTCCGGCAACCAGACCCGTGTCGCGAGGCGGGCCGCGAGGAAGGACACGTACGCCGCCCGCAGGTCGTCGGGCGACGCCGCGCCGGGGACCGGCTCGAGCCACTGGTCGGGCACCTCGGCCAGTGCTGCCACCAGGTCGGCCTCGGTGAGGTTGATCGAGGCGTCGACGGCGGGCAGCTGGTCGACGTGGGCGCCGAACACGTGGTCGCGGGCATCCCACGACTGGGTCGCGAACCGCTCGGGGTCACCGACGCCGCTCGACCAGCCGTGGTGGAAGTACAGGGAGGCGCCGTGGTCGATCACCCAGAGGTCGTCGTGCCACAGCAGCAGGTTGGGGTTGCGCCAGGTGCGGTCGACGTTCGCGGTGAAGGCGTCCAGCCACAGCACCCGCGCCCCGACGTCCGCGCCGGCCGCCTGCTCGCCGTCGTACCCGAACGCCCCGGGCAGGAAGTCGATGCCGAGGTTGAGACCGGGGCTGGCGTTGAGGAGGTCCTGGACCTCCTCGTCGGCCTCGTAGCGAGCGATCTGCGGATCGAGCTCCAGCGCCACCAGGCGAGGCGTGCGCAGCCCGAGCCGGGTGGCCAGGGCACTCACGACCACCTCGGCCACCAGCACCCGGACACCCTGACCCGCCCCGCGGAACTTGCAGACGTAGGTGCCGAGGTCGTCGCCCTCGACCAGACCGGGCAGGCTGCCGCCCTCGCGGAGGGGGGTGACGTATCGCGTCACCGCGACCGTCTCGATCACGTGACCGGGCGCTCGTCGAGCAGCCTTCGACGCTGCTCCTCGACGTCGAAGCCGGGGCCCGGCCAGCGCAGCTCCATGGCCCGCAGGTGGTCGAGCAGGAGCCGGCCGATCACCAGGTTGCGGTACCACTTGGCGTCGGAGGGTACGACGTACCACGGGGCGATCTCGGTGTTGGTGCGCTCGAGCGCGATCTCGTACGCCGTGCGGTAGTCGCGCCACGAGCCTCGCTCGTCGATGTCGCCCGGGTTGAACTTCCAGTACTTCTCCGTGCTGTCGAGCCGGGCCAGGAGCCGTGCGCGCTGCTCGTCCGCCGACACGTGCAGCATGCACTTGATGATCACCACACCCTCGCGCGCCAGCTCGACCTCGAAGTCGTTGATCTGTCCGTAGCGCTCCTCGATCGTCTCGGGCGGCGCGAGGCTGTGCACCCGGGCGATGAGCACGTCCTCGTAGTGGGACCGGTCGAAGACTCCGACGTAGCCGGGCTCGGGCACGGCCCTGCGGATCCGCCACAGGAAGTGGTGCTTGCGCTCCTCGGCCGTCGGCGCCTTGAAGCTGGTGATCTTCACGCCCTGGGGGTCGACCAGTCCGACGGTGTGGCGGAGCACGCCACCCTTGCCCGAGGTGTCCATGCCCTGCAGGACGAGAAGCACCCGGCGCGACGATCCGGTCGTGCGCTCGGCCCACAGCCGCTCCTGCAGCTCCGACAGCTCCTCACCCAGGGCCGCCAGGGCAGCCGTGCCCTTGGCCTTACCCGCGTCGAAACCGGGCTGGTCGTCCGTCGGTACGGCGCTCAGGTCGACCGGGCCGGGTGGCAGCCGATGGAGGTGGGCGTGCATGCCCACATCATGTCGGATCCGCCGGTTGCTCCTCCTCCAGCTCGCCCAGCTCGTCGCGGACCACGGCGAACGCCAGGCCGGCGGAGTAGCCCTTCCGGGCCAGCATCGCGGCCAGGCGGCGCGTGGCGGTCGCGCGGTCGACGCCGCGGAGACTCCGCAGCTTCTTGCGCACCAGGGCCCGGGCGGCCTGCTCCTCCTGCGCCGGGTCGAGCTCGTCGAGGG
>JBAUWD010000598.1:0-1670 GCA_049583575.1 Nocardioides sp. | reverse complement strand
TCGCGGGCCAGGGCGCGGGCGCGGCCGATGTGGCCCTGGCTGGCACGGGCGCAGTAGGACGCGAGCGCGGCGTCGACGCCGTCGACCCGGGCCAGGAAGCCGGCCACCTCGGCCGTCGACGGCGTGGTCAGTGCGACCAGTCGGCAGCGCGAGCGGATCGTCGGCAGGAGGTCCTCGGCGGTGGGGGCGCAGAGCATCCAGACCGTGCGGTCGGTCGGCTCCTCGATCGCCTTGAGCAACGCGGTGGCGGCCTGGTCGGTCAGCCGGTCGGCGTCCTCGACGATCATCACCTGCCAGCGGCGGCCGTTGGGCGCGAGCGCGGCTCGCCGGACGAGGTCGCGGATCTCGTCCACCCCGATGGAGAGCTTCTCGGTGCGCACGACGGTGACGTCGGCATGGCTCCCCGCCAGCACCGTGTGGCACGAGTGACAGGTGCCGCAGCCGGCCGGCACCTGCTCGCACTCGAGCGCCGCGGCGAAGGCCATCGCGGCGTTGGACCGGCCGGACCCCGGCGGGCCGGTGAACAGGAACGCCTGGCTCATGCCGTGCCCAGCGGCCGCCGCACGGAGCGCGTCGATCGCCCGGCGCTGGCCGACCAGGGTGTCCCAGACGGTCGGTGGCGACGCGGTCGTGGTCATCGTCGCGCCTGCCCGAGCATCGGCTCGACGCGCTGCCACACGGCGGCCGCGATCTCGGCGACCGGACGCCGGGCGTCGAGGACGAGGTAGTGCGCGGGGTCGGCCGCGGCCATCTCCAGGAACGCCGAGCGGACGCGCTCGTGGAACTGCGTGGACTCGCGCTCGATGCGGTCTCGCCCGCGGAACCGGCCGAGGCCGTGCTCGGGCTCGACGTCGAGGACGACGGTCAGGTGGGGGCGCAGGTCGCGGGTCGCCCAGCGGGCCACGCGCTCGACGTCGTCGACACCGAGGCTGCGGCCGACCCCCTGGTAGGCCAGCGTGGAGTCGACGTACCGATCGGTGATCACGACCTCGCCCCGCTCGAGCGCCGGGAGTACGACGGTGTCGACGTGCTCGGCCTTGTCCGCGGCGTAGAGGAGCACCTCGGTGCGGTCGGACAGCTCGCCGGTCGCGGGGTCGAGCACGATCCGGCGCAGCTCCTTGCCGACCGCGGTGTCACCGGGCTCGAAGGTCAGCAGCGGGTGGAAGCCACGCTCCTCGAGGGCTCGTGACAGCGCGTCTGACTGCGTGGACTTGCCCGCCCCCTCGCCACCCTCGAAGGCGACGAAGAGCCCGGTGGTGGTGTGCACGCCGCTCGCCTTCTGCTGGTCGCCGATGGTGCCCTCACTTCGTCGGGCTCCCGGTGGTCGAGCGTAGTCGAGGCCACCGACCCAGCTCCGCGGCCCGGGCGACGGGGAGCGGGGGTCACTTCTTGGCGGTCGTCTTCTTCGCCGTCCTCTTGGTCGCCTTCTTGGTCGCCTTCTTGGTCGTTTTCTTGGCCGACCGCTTGGCGGCCTTCTTGGCCGGACCCTTCTCGCGGCGCTCCGCCAGCAGCTCGGCCGCCCGCTCCAGCGTGATCGCCTCGACGGTGTCGTCCTTGCGGAGGGTGGCGTTGTACTCACCGTCGGTGACGTAGTCGCCGAACCGTCCGGACTTCACGACGACGGGCGATCCCGAGACCGGGTCGTTGCCCAGCTCCGTCAGCGGCGGCGC
>JBAUWD010000597.1:0-6671 GCA_049583575.1 Nocardioides sp. | reverse complement strand
GTGTCGTGGCCGGCCTCGCCGTCGCGGCGCTGGTGTTCCAGCGGGTGGACGCGGCGGTGACGGTCAGCGACCGGCTTCCGGACGGCACCCGGGTGGGTGCCGGTGACGTCGTGATGCGCGTCGCGGGCCCGACCCGCGCCCTGCTCACGGCCGAGCGGACGGCCCTCAACTTCGCCTCCCACCTGTCCGGCGTCGCCACCGCGACCGCGCGCTGGGTGTCGGCGCTCGAAGGCACCGGCGCCCGCGTCCTCGACACCCGGAAGACCCTGCCGAGATGGCGGGCCCTCCAGAAGTACGCCGTGCGCTGCGGGGGCGGCACGAACCACCGGTTCTCGCTCTCCGACATGGCCATGGTCAAGGACAACCACGTGGTCGCGGCCGGTGGCGTGGTGCCGGCGTACGACGCGGTGCGCGCCGCCTACCCCGACCTCCCGGTCGAGGTCGAGGTCACCGACCTGGGCCAGCTCGCCCTGCTGCTCGAGGCCGGCTGCGACCGCGTGCTGCTCGACAACATGGACACGGCGACGATGGCGGAGGCGGTCCGGCTCACGGCCGGACGCGCTCGCCTCGAGGCCTCCGGCGGCCTCACCCTCGAGCGGGCACGGGAGGTGGCCGAGACCGGCGTCGACCTCATCTCCGTCGGTGCGCTGACCCACTCGGTGAAGGTGTTCGACCTCGGACTGGACCTGCGATGACGAGCGGACCGACGCTGCTGGCCGCCGACATCGGCAACAGCCACACGGTGCTCGGGCTGGTCCGCGACGGAGAGGTCTCCGCGGACTGGCGGGTGGCGACGGTGGAGTCGCGCACGGCCGACGAGTGGATGGTGCTGCTGCGCGGCCTGCTCGGGAACCTCGAGGAGCAGGTCGGGGGGATCGTCGTCTGCGCCACCGTGCCCTCCGTGCTGCAGCAGTGGCGGACGATGCTGGCCGGCCACTTCGGTGCCCTGCCGAGCGTCGTGGTCGAGCCGGGCGTGCGCACCGGCGTACCGGTGCTCACCGACAACCCGCGCGAGGTCGGCACCGACCGGATCGTCAACGCCCTGGCGGTCGCCACCCGGTACGGCGGGCCGGCCGTCGTGGTCGACTTCGGTGGTACGGCGACCACATTCGACGTGGTGAATGCGCAGGGACAATACGTGGGCGGAGCCATTTCGCCGGGAATCGAGATATCGCTCGAGGCGCTCGAGCGCCGCGGGGCCCAATTGCGCATGGTCGAATTGCGGCGGCCGCGGTCGGTGATCGCCCGGAACACCGTCGAGGCACTGCAATCGGGAATGGTGTTCGGAGTCGCCAGTCAGGTGGACGGAATTGTGGCCCGGATGGTCGCCGAGCTCGAGGTCCCCCTTGGCGACGTAACGGTCGTCGCCACCGGATATCTCGCCCCCCTGGTGGTCGACGAGTGTCGCTGCTTCACCGCCCATGACCCGTGGCTGACCCTCCAGGGCCTGGAGATGGTGTACGCGCGGAACGCCTGACCGCCGGGCGTCGTCGACAGCGCATGGCGCGGGAGAGGCGAGCCGGTTTGCGACCTTTCCGGACCCGCAGGTATGTTTTCCGCGATCGGTCCCCAGAGCCCACGGATATCGGTGATCCGTCACCCCCGAAAGGCAGACGTCATGGCGCAGAAGGTGCACATCACTCTCGAGGACGACCTCGATGGCGGTGACGCGAGCGAGACCGTCTCATTCGGTCTCGACGGCAAGACCTACGAGATCGACCTGAACGACAAGAATGCCGCCGAATTGCGGGCCGCCCTGGCCCGCTACGTCGGCGCGGCCCGGCGCTCCGGAGGGCGCGCATCGGGCGCCGCCAAGCGTCGTACCCAGATCGGCACCAGCGCCCGCGAGATCCGTGACTGGGCCCGCTCCAACGGCCACAAGGTCCCCGACCGGGGGCGCATCCCGGCCGACGTGCGCGACGCCTTCGAGGCCGCGCACTGAAGCGAACAGCCGAGCGCGAGTAACGAGCGCTCGGCGTCGAGACCGGGTGCCGGTGCCTGGGGCCACGGGGGCCGAGCCTCCGTGGCCGTGGTTTCGAGACGGTCGCAGAGTGACCTCCTCGACAGACGGGTGTTCGCTGTGGGCGGACGGCGCTCGATCCGGCCCGGGAACACGTAGGCTGGGAGACCAGTTGGAACAGTCGACGTCCCGGCGTAGCACAGGGGGCGTCCTCGGTTTCGTTGTCAACGGGTGCCCCTGACCCGTGTTGGAGGAGCGATAGGCATGTTCGAGCGGTTCACTGACCGAGCCCGACGGGTGGTCGTGCTGGCCCAGGAAGAGGCCCGCATGCTCTCCCACAACTACATCGGGACCGAGCACATCCTGCTCGGCCTCATCCACGAGGGTGAGGGCGTCGCCGCCAAGGCGCTCGAGAGCCTCGACATCTCGCTCGAGGCCGTGCGCGCACAGGTCGAGGAGATCATCGGCCAGGGCCAGCAGGCCCCCAGCGGCCACATCCCGTTCACGCCGCGCGCCAAGAAGGTCCTCGAGCTGTCCCTGCGCGAGGCGCTGCAGCTCGGCCACTCCTACATCGGCACCGAGCACATCCTGCTCGGCCTGATCCGTGAGGGTGAGGGCGTCGCCGCCCAGGTGCTGCAGAAGCTCGGCGCCGACCTCAACCGCGTCCGCCAGCAGGTCATCCAGCTGCTCAGCGGCTTCCAGGGCAAGGAGCAGGCCGGCACCCAGGCCGCCACCTCGGGTGCCCCGGCCGACACGCCCACGTCGTCGCTCGTGCTCGACCAGTTCGGCCAGAACCTCACCCAGGACGCCCGCGACGGCAAGCTCGACCCCGCGATCGGTCGCGAGCAGGAGATCGAGCGGGTCATGCAGATCCTGAGCCGCCGTACCAAGAACAACCCCGTCCTGATCGGCGAGCCCGGCGTCGGCAAGACCACGATCGTGCAGGGCCTGGCCCAGGACATCGTCCGCGGCAACGTGCCCGAGACGCTCAAGGACAAGCAGATCTACACCCTCGACCTCGGCGCCCTGGTCGCCGGCAGCCGCTACCGCGGCGACTTCGAGGAGCGCCTGAAGAAGGTGCTCAAGGAGATCCGCACCCGCGGCGACATCGTGCTCTTCATCGACGAGATCCACACCCTCGTGGGTGCCGGCGCGGCCGAGGGCGCCATCGACGCGGCCTCGATCCTCAAGCCGATGCTGGCCCGCGGCGAGCTCCAGACCATCGGCGCCACGACCCTCGACGAGTACCGCAAGTACCTCGAGAAGGACGCCGCCCTCGAGCGGCGCTTCCAGCCGATCCAGGTCGCCGAGCCGTCGATCGCGCACACCATCGAGATGCTCAAGGGGCTCCGTGACCGCTACGAGGCCCACCACCGGGTGACGATCACCGACGAGGCCCTGGTCTCGGCGGCGACGCTGTCCGACCGCTACATCTCCGACCGGTTCCTGCCCGACAAGGCGATCGACCTGATCGACGAGGCGGGCTCGCGGCTGCGCATCCGCCGGATGACGGCGCCCGCCGACCTGCGCGAGTACGACGACAAGATCGCCGAGGTGCGTCAGCGCAAGGAGGCCGCGATCGACGGCCAGGACTTCGAGGCGGCCGCGCGACTGCGCGACGAGGAGAAGCAGCTGACCGCGAAGAAGCTCGAGCGCGAGAAGCAGTGGCGCGCCGGCGACCTCGACGAGATCGCGGAGGTCGACGAGGAGCTGATCGCCGAGGTGCTCGCGGTGGCGACCGGCATCCCGATCGTGAAGCTGTCCGAGGAGGAGTCCACGCGGCTGCTCAAGATGGAGGACGAGCTCCACAAGCGGGTGATCGGCCAGGAGGAGGCCGTCAAGGCGCTCAGTCGGGCCATCCGCCGTACCCGTGCGGGTCTGAAGGACCCCAAGCGCCCCGGTGGCTCGTTCATCTTCGCCGGCCCGTCCGGTGTCGGGAAGACGTGGCTGTCCAAGACGCTCGCCGAGTTCCTGTTCGGCGACGAGGACGCGCTGATCCAGCTCGACATGAGCGAGTACAGCGAGAAGCACACCGTCTCGCGACTGTTCGGCTCGCCTCCCGGCTACGTCGGCTACGAGGAGGGCGGCCAGCTCACCGAGAAGGTGCGGCGCAAGCCGTTCTCGGTCGTGCTCTTCGACGAGGTCGAGAAGGCCCACCCGGACATCTTCAACAGCCTGTTGCAGATCCTGGAGGAGGGTCGCCTGACCGACTCCCAGGGCCGGGTCGTGGACTTCAAGAACACCGTGATCATCATGACCACCAACCTCGGCACCAAGGACATCGCCAAGGGCCAGAACCTCGGCTTCGCCCAGAGCGGCGACGTCGCGGGCTCCTACGACCGGATGAAGAACAAGGTGCAGGAGGAGCTCAAGCAGCACTTCCGCCCGGAGTTCCTCAACCGGGTCGACGAGATCATCGTGTTCCCGCCGCTGTCGCAGGAGCAGATCATCCACATGGTCGACAACATGATCGCGTCGGTCGAGCTTCGGTTGAAGGACCGCGACATGTCGCTCGAGCTCACCCAGGCGGCGAAGAACCTCCTGGCCTCGCGTGGCTTCGACCCGGTCCTCGGTGCCAGGCCGCTGCGACGCACGGTGCAGCGCGAGATCGAGGACGCCCTCGCCGAGAAGATGCTGTACGGCGAGGTCGGCCCCGGCCAGATCGTGCTCGTCGGCGTCGAGGGCGAGGGCGCGGACGCGTCGTTCACCTTCGAGGGTCAGAAGGTCGGCGAGCTGCCCGACCTCCCGCCGCTCGAGCCGGTCTCGGTCGACGTACCGGTCGACCCCCCGCTGGGCGAGTCCGGGCGGGGCGAGGGCGAGGACGAGACGCCCGGCCCCACGGACGTGCAGAAGTCCGGCGGCACCGACTGACACATGGCAGGGTCATCAGCGGCCCGGCCGTCCCCGTGAGTAGTGGGCGGACGGGCCGCTGATCCTGTCTGTCGGCATCGACGACGTCGCGACGCTCCTCGAGCGCAGGCGCGGCCCACCGGAGCCGCCACACCCCGTGCCACCGGCCGAGAGCGTGTCGAGCGGTCGCCGGCCCTCCGGCTCAGTGGGCGGCGTGGAGGTTGAGCACCACGACGCCGACGACGATCAGCGCCAGCGCGGTCACCTTGACCGCGTCGATGCGCTCGCCCAGCACGAGAGTGCCGACGACGGCGATCGCCGCCGTGCCCAGGCCCGACCACACGGCGTACGCCACCGAGACGGACATCTGCCGGACGACGACCGAAAGCATCCAGATGGACACGGCGTACCCGCCGAGGACCAGCAGGGACCACGGGAGGTCGTGGAAGCCCCGCGCACGGGGCAGGATGGTGGTCGCGCCCACCTCGACGCCGATGGCGGCGAGGAGGACGACGAACGGACTCAACATGACGATCACTTCGTTCTCGGCGGACGTAGCGGTTGCTACACGCACTACTGTAGCAACTGCTACGTAGGGATCAGACCGAATATCGGCTGGGAGGTGTGTGTGGGTGGCCACACGTCGCGAGGAGCTGGCGCAGGCGGCGACCGACTACGCCTTCGAGCACGGACTGATCGGGCTCAGCCTGCGGCCGCTCGCCGAGGCGATC
This sequence comes from Nocardioides sp., assembly GCA_049583575.1. Lineage (GTDB taxonomy): Bacteria > Actinomycetota > Actinomycetes > Propionibacteriales > Nocardioidaceae > Nocardioides. Next base: position 1,130 of record JBAUWD010000597.1, on the reverse strand, counting down.
GGTACCAGTGACCGGATGCTGCTCTACCACTTCCGTGGCAAGGACGACCTGGTCACGACGATCCTGCAGACCGCGAACGCGCGCTCGATGACGACCCTGCGGGAGGTGCCGGCGTCCGCCGACCTGCGGTCCGCCGTCCTCGACCTGTGGCGCGCGGTGTCCACCGGTGACCAGCAGGCCTGTCAGCGGCTGTACCTCGAGGCCGCGGCGCTCGGGCTGTTCGGGCGCGAGCCCTACGCCTCGGAGGTGCGCGAGGTGAACGCCACGTGGATGGGCGCCCTGGCCGAGCACTTCATGCAGACCGGCCTGGGCCGCTCCGCGGCGCGTCGGGTCGCGTACCTCGTCGACTCGACCTTCATGGGCCTGCAGCTCGACGAGGCTCTCGACTCACGCGCCCGTCTGCGCCGAACCGTGTCCGACCTGGCCGACACCGTCGCGGCCCAGTGGGCTCCGTTCGAGACGCGTCGTCCCTCGGGTCCTCAGCAGGCGCCCGGCAGGGCGTAGCCGTCGTGCGTCGCGACCAGCAGACCGTCGGCGACGAGGGACCCGAGGCAGCGGCGGCGCTGGTCGGGGTCGGGCCAGCCCCGCTCCATGGCGTGGGCGGACACGATGCCGTGGGTCTCCCTGGCGACGGCCATCAGCCGGCCGCGGCACTGGCGGTCGGTACCGGCCCAGGCCTGCCCGCGGCGTGGTGGTCCGTCGTACGCCGGGTGTCCCGCGGCGCGCCAGGCACACGAGGAGCTCACCGGACACGCCGCGCAGCTCGGTGAGGCGGCGCGGCAGACGAGGGCGCCGAGCTCCATCAGGGCCACCGACCAGGTGGCGGCGTCCGGCTCGTCCGGCAGGAGCTCGACGGCGACGGCCTTCTCGGCCGCCGTCAGCGCCTGGGGTGGGAGCTCGACGCCGGTGACCACCCGGGCCAGGACGCGGCGCACGTTGGTGTCCAGCACCGCATGGCGGCGACCGAACGCGAAGGCCAGCACCGCCGAGGCCGTGTAGTCGCCGACTCCCGGCAGCGCGATCAGCGCCTCGTACGAGTCGGGCACGGCGCCGTCGTGGAGCTCGGTGACCAGCGTGGCGGCCGCGTGCAGCCGCATCGCCCGGCGGGGGTAGCCGAGCCGGCCCCAGGC
>JBAUWD010000596.1:0-11223 GCA_049583575.1 Nocardioides sp. | reverse complement strand
GGCGAGGTCGAGCAGCCGATGGTCGGGCTCGTCGCGACCCGCGCTTCGGGCCAGGAGGTCCTGACAGGTCGCGAAGATCTCCTCGGGCTCGGGCAGCCGGCCCTTCCCGGAGTCGGCGCCGGTGAGCCGGCCGACGGCCGGCTCGAGGACGAGGGCACCCCGCTCGCGGAGGGTCGCGACGTTGGCCCGGGTGGCGGCGTGCTCCCACATCTCCGTGTGCATCGCGGGAGCGAACACGACCGGGCACCGGGCGGTCAGCAGGACGTTGGTGAGCAGGTCGTCGGCCCGGCCCTGGACGGCGCGGGCGAGCAGGTCGGCCGTGGCCGGTGCGACGACCACCAGGTCGGCGGACTGGCCGATGCGGACGTGGGGCACCTCGTGGGCGTCGCTCCAGACCTCGGAGGAGACCGGCTTGCCGGACAGCGCGGCCCAGGTCGCGGTCCCGACGAAGTGGAGGGCCGCGGCGGTGGGCACGACCGTCACGTCGTGGCCGGACTCGGTGAACAGGCGCAGCAGCTCGCACGCCTTGTAGGCGGCGATCCCCCCGGACACCCCCAGCACGACGTTCGCCGCGGAGCTGGGCCCGGTCACGGGGTCGGTCATGACGACCGGTCAGCTCACTCGGCGGTGAACGACGCGTCGAGACGGGCGGCCTTCTTGGCCTCCTCCTCGGCGGCCAGCTCGGCCGGGTCGACGTCCTCGCAGGTCAGCAGGTCGTCGTTGATCTCGCGCAGCGCGATCGACAGCGGCTTCTCCTGCACGTGCGTGTCGACGAGGGGCCCGACGTACTCGAGCAGACCCTCACCCAGCTGCGAGTAGTACGCGTTGATCTGCCGGGCGCGCTTGGCGCTGTAGAGGACGAGCTTGTACTTGCTGTCGGTCTTGGTCAGGAGGTCGTCGATCGAGGGGTTCGTCACGCCCTCGGCGGCCGGAGTGGGTGCGGACACGCAGAAGCCTCACAAGTCTCAGGAGTTGGGGTCGAGCAGCATCAAGGCTACCAACTCCTCCGCGGCAGCGTGAATTTCGCGGTTCACGACGACCGCGTCGAACTCCGGCTCGGCGGCCAGCTCCAGACGCGCGGTGGCCAGGCGGCGCTCACGCTCCTCGGTCGTCTCGGTGCCGCGCCCGACCAGACGGCGTACCAGCTCGTCCCACGAAGGAGGGGCGAGAAAGACGAACAGCGCCTCCGGCATCGCCGCGCGCACCTGACGGGCACCTTGGAGGTCGATCTCGAGCAGGGCCGGCCGACAGGCGGCGAGCGCCTCCTCCACAGGGGCACGCGGGGTGCCGTAGCGCGCGGCACCGTGCACCACGGCCCACTCCAGCAGCTCGTCGGCCCGGACCATGCGGTCGAACTCGGCCTCGGAGACGAACCAGTAGTGCACGCCGTGCACCTCGCCGGGCCGGGGCGGCCTCGTGGTGGCGGAGATGGAGATCCAGATCTCGCGATGGTGCGCGCGGATGTCGGCGGAGACCGATCCCTTGCCCACGGCGGTCGGTCCGGCCAGGACGGTGAGGCGGGAGCGACGGGTGCCGGCGTCGGGCTCGCTCACTCGCCCGGGGCGAACTCGCGCTCGAGCGCGGCGACCTGCTTGGTACCGAGTCCGCGGACGCGGCGGCTCTCGGCGATGCCGATGCGCTCCATCAGCTGGCGGGCGCGCACCTTGCCCACGCCCGGCATCGAGCAGAGCAGGTCGACGACGCGCATCTTGCCGATGACGTCGTTGCCCTGCCCCTGGTGGAGCACCTCGGAGATGGACGCCCCGGAGTTCTTGAGGCGGTTCTTGACCTCGGCCCGCTCTCGACGAGAGGCCGCCGCCTTCTCGAGGGCTGCCTGGCGCTGCTCGGGCGTGAGCGGTGGGAGGGCCAAGGCACATCCTTCGTCGTTCGGAACTCCGCGGGTCGGCGGACAATCTAGTCAGCAAGGGCTGGAGGCGGCAACGGGAACCTGGGGCCTCACAGCTCCAGCGGGGTCCGGCACACGTCGAGGACCTCCTGCTGGACGTCGCTCAGCGCCTGCTGGGTGTCGGCCGCCGCGATGCCCGCCGCCGCTCGGCGGATCGCCTGTCGCTGCTGGGCCGTCATGCCCGCCGGCGGATGCCGAGGGTCGTACGTCGTGGGGTCGACGTGGGCGTCGTCGAGGGCCTTCTGGAGAGCCGTGATCCGGGTGACCAGCAGCTGCCAGTCGTCGGCGACGTCGGCGGGTGCCTTGGCCCGCAGGTCCTCGAAGACCGGGAGCGCCCGCAGCAGCGCGGTGCGCCCGTCGCCCTGGGTGATCGTCCCCAGCTCTGCCTGGTGGGACTTCACGGCGTCGCAGTAGCTCGTGCCCCCGCAGCCGGCCAGCAGCGGCAGCACCGCCACGGTGGCCGCGACGTGGGCGAGCCGGCGGATCATCCCTGGAGCTCGCGGAGCCGGTCGTTGAGCCGGTCGGCCGCCACGGCGAGCCCGTCCGGACCGGCCCGCAACAGCTCGCGCGAGGTGCTCGGGAGGACGTGGCGGACGGCCGGACCGAAGATGCGGTGGAGGTCCGCCAGGGTGCCGCCCTGAGCGCCGTACCCCGGCGCCAGGATCGGGCCGTTGATGTCGAGGCGATGGGCTCCGGGGTCGATGGTGGCCCCCACGACGGCGCCGAACGACCCGAGCGGCGTGGCCTCGTGGTTGAGCTCACGCAGGTGGTCGAGCACCACGTCCGCCACCGTGTGGTCTCCGACACCGGCCTCCTGCACCTCCGGGCCCTCCTTGTTGGAGGTGAGGGCGAGCACGAAGACACCGGCTCCGTGAGCCTGCGCCGTCTCGATCATCGGCGTCAGCGACCCGAAGCCGAGGTAGGGGCTGGCGGTGATCGCGTCGACGGCCAGCGGCGACGACGGGTCGAGGTAGGCGTCGGCGTACGCCTGGCTGGTCGAGCCGATGTCGCCGCGCTTCACGTCGAGCAGCACGATCGCGCCGGCCCCGCGACACGTCTCGACCAACCGCTCGAGCACGGCGATCCCGCGACTCCCGAAGCGCTCGTAGAACGCCGACTGCGGCTTGACCACCGCGACGCGGGGCGCCAGCGCCTCGGCCGCGGTCAGCGCGAAGGTCTCGAGCCCGGCGAGGTCGTCGGCGAGCCCCCAGTCGGCCAGCAGCGCCGCGTGCGGGTCGATGCCGGCGCACAGAGGGCCACGCGCCAGCATGGCCGCCTGGAGCCGGGCGCCGAAGGTCGTCATGTCCCCACGATCCTGTCACCCGGGCTCCTGACGGACGCCGACAGCCCGCGCACGATCCGCCGGGGCCAGAACGGGCCGCCGTAGACGAAGCCGGTGTAGGCCTGGACCAGGTCGGCACCTGCGTCGAGGCGCTCGCGGGCGTCGTCGCTGGTCGTCACGCCGCCGACCGAGATCAGCGTGACGTTCCGGTCGTGCGCACGCAGGATCTCCAGGACGTCGAGCGACCGCTGCCGCAGCGCCGGCCCCGAGAGCCCGCCGGCACCGAGCGCCTCGACCTCCGCCGCGTCGGTGCTGAGCCCGTCCCGCGAGATCGTGGTGTTGGTGGCGATCAGACCGTCGAGCCCGTGGGCGTGGGCGAGCTCGGCCACGGCCACGACGTCGTCGTCCGCGAGGTCGGGCGCGATCTTGACGCAGAGCGGGACATGCCGTCCGGCCCTCTCGTCGGCGACGCGTCGTACCTCCTCGACGAGCGGTGCCAGCCGATCGACGGCCTGCAGGCTGCGCAGCCCCGGCGTGTTCGGAGACGACACGTTGACGACCAGGTAGTCGGCGTACGGCGCGAGGAGCCGCGCGCTGGCGGCGTAGTCGGCGAGCACCGCCTGCTCGTCGTCCTCGGGCACGACCTTGCTCCTGCCGATGTTGACGCCCACGACGACCCGCCGACCCTGGTCGACGCTGTCCGGTCGGTCGGGGCCGTCGAGACCTCGCAGCCGTGCGGCCACCACCTCGGCCCCGTCGTTGTTGAAGCCCATCCGGTTCACGATCGCGCGGTCGGCGGGCAGCCGGAACAGCCGCGGCCTGGGGTTGCCGGGCTGGGGCCGGGCGGTGACGGTGCCGACCTCGACGAAGCCGAAGCCGAGCGCGGCGAGGCCGTCGACGCCGAGGGCGTTCTTGTCGAACCCCGCAGCCAGGCCGAGGGGGTTCGGGAACGTCAGCCCCATCGCCTCGACCGGAAGGGACGGCGTACGACGACGCAGGACCGCTCGCGACAACGGCGCACCCCAGCGCACGGCCCGGAACCCGAGCTCGTGGGCCCGCTCGGGGTCGATCCGGGTGAGGACCCGGTCGAACAGGGCGTCGTACGTCAACGCCCTCTCACCGCACTGCCCAGTCCTGCAGCGAGCGGACGCCGATGTCGCCGCGGATGCGCGCCTCGATGCCCTGGACCGCGGCGCCGAGCCCCTGGACCGTGGTGATGCAGGGGACGTTGGCCCGGACCGCGGCCGTGCGGATCTCGTACCCGTCGATGCGCACCGAGCCGCCGGTGCCCGACGAGCCGTGGGGGGTGTTCACGACGAGGTCGACCTCGCCGCCGGCGATCAGCTGCACGGTGGTCGGCTCGCCCTGCGGCCCGGGCCCGTCGAAGTGCTTGCGCACGACGGTCGCCGCGACGCCGTTGCGACGGAGGACCTCGGCCGTGCCCTGGGTCGCCAGGATCTCGAACCCCAGGTCGGCCAGGACCTTGACCGGGAAGATCATCGACCGCTTGTCGCGGTTGGCCATCGACACGAACACCTTGCCGGACGTCGGCAGCGACCCGAACGCCGCGGCCTGGGCCTTGGCGAAGGCGCGCCCGAAGTCGGCGTCGATGCCCATCACCTCGCCGGTGGACTTCATCTCGGGGCCGAGCACCGTGTCGACGTAGCGGCCGTCGGGCTGACGGAAGCGGTTGAAGGGCATCACCGCCTCCTTGACCGCGATCGGGCAGTCGGCCGGCAGTGAGCCTCCGTCACCGGACGCGGGCAGCAGGCCCTCGGCGCGCAGCTGCTTGATCGAGTCGCCGAGCATCACCCGAGCCGCGGCCTTGGCGAGCGGGGTCGCGGTCGCCTTCGAGACGAAGGGCACGGTGCGGCTCGCGCGCGGGTTGGCCTCGAGGACGTAGAGCACGTCGGAGCCGAGGGCGAACTGGATGTTGATCAGGCCCAGCACGCCGACCCCGCGGGCGATCGCCTCCGTCGCCTGGCGGATCCGGTCGATCTCGCGGTCTCCGAGCGTGATCGGCGGCAGCGCGCACGCCGAGTCGCCGGAGTGGATGCCCGCCTCCTCGATGTGCTCCATGACCCCGCCGAGGAACAGCTCCTCGCCGTCGAACAGGGCGTCGACGTCGATCTCGACCGCGTCGTCGATGAACCGGTCGACCAGTACCGGGTGCTCGGGGCTGATCGCGGTCGCCCGGCCGATGTAGCCCTCGAGCGCGCCGTCGTCGTACACGATCTCCATGCCGCGCCCGCCGAGGACGTACGACGGGCGCACCAGCACGGGGTAGCCGATCTCCTTCGCGATCGCGGCCGCCTCGTCGTACGACGACGCGAGGCCGTGCATCGGGGCGATCAGCCCCGCCTCCGCGAGCACCCGACCGAAGGCGCCGCGCTCCTCGGCCAGGTGGATCGCCTCGGGCGTGGTCCCGACGATGGGCACGCCGGCGTCCTCCAGACCCTGGGCGAGCCCGAGCGGCGTCTGCCCGCCGAGCTGGCAGACCACGCCCGCGACCGGGCCGGCCTGCTGCTCGGCGTGGACGATCTCGAGGACGTCCTCGAGGGTGAGCGGCTCGAAGTAGAGGCGGTCGCTGGTGTCGTAGTCGGTGGAGACGGTCTCGGGGTTGCAGTTGACCATGATCGTCTCGAACCCGGCTCCGCCCTCCGCCCGGCCCAGCGCCATCGAGGCGTGCACGCAGGAGTAGTCGAACTCGATCCCCTGGCCGATCCGGTTGGGTCCCGAGCCGAGGATGATGACCGCCGGGGTCTCGCGCGGCTCGACCTCGGTCTCCTCGTCGTACGTCGAGTAGTGGTACGGCGTGGCCGCGGCGAACTCCGCGGCGCAGGTGTCGACGGTCTTGTAGACCGGCCGGATGCCGAGCGCGTGGCGCACGCCGCGGACGACGTCGGCCGTCATGCCCCGGATCTTGCCGATCTGGGCGTCGGAGAAGCCGTGCCGCTTGGCGAGGCGGAGCAGGTCGGGGGTCAGCTCGGGCGCGGCCGTGACCCCGGCGGCGACGTCGTTGATCAACGCCAGCTGGTCGACGAACCACGGGTCGATGCGCGTCGCCTCGAACACCTCCTCGGCGGTGGCACCGGCGCGGATCGCGTCCATCACGAGCTTCAGCCGGCCGTCGCGCGGGACGCCCGCCTGCTCGAGCAGCTGGTGCTTGTCGAGCTCGACGTACTCGCGATGCCAGTCGAAGGCGGCGCCGGGGCTCTCGAGCGAGCGCAGGGCCTTCTGCAGGGCCTCGGTGAAGTTGCGGCCGATCGCCATCGCCTCACCCACGGACTTCATGTGGGTGGTCAGCGTCGGGTCGGCGCCCGGGAACTTCTCGAACGCGAAGCGCGGCACCTTCACCACGACGTAGTCGAGCGTCGGCTCGAAGCTCGCCGGTGTGCTCTGCCCGTCGGGGCGCCGCGTGATGTCGTTGGGGATCTCGTCGAGGGTGTAGCCGATCGCGACCTTGGCGGCGATCTTGGCGATCGGGAAGCCGGTCGCCTTGGACGCCAGCGCGCTCGACCGCGACACGCGGGGGTTCATCTCGATCACGACGACCCGGCCGTTCTCGGGGTTGACCGCGAACTGGATGTTGCAGCCGCCGGTGTCCACCCCGACCTCGCGGATCACGCCGATGGCGATGTCGCGCAGGCGCTGGTACTCGCGGTCGGTGAGGGTCAGCGCGGGCGCGACGGTGATCGAGTCGCCGGTGTGCACGCCCATCGGGTCGACGTTCTCGATCGAGCAGACGATCACGACGTTGTCGGCGCGGTCGCGCATGACCTCCAGCTCGTACTCCTTCCACCCGAGGATCGACTCCTCCAGGAGCACCTCGGTGGTGGGGCTGAGGGACAGTCCGAGCCCGGCGATGCGGTGCAGGTCCTCCTCGTCGTACGCCAGGCCCGAGCCGGCGCCGCCCATCGTGAAGCTCGGGCGCACCACGACCGGGTAGCCGAGCTCGCCGACCGCGGTCAGGCAGTCGTCCATGGTGTGACAGATCCGCGAGGCCGCGACCTCGGCGCCCCACTCGGGCGGCAGGCCCTCGACGATCCGCTTGAACGACTCGCGGTTCTCGCCCTTCTCGATCGCCTCGATGCTCGCGCCGATGAGCTCCACGCCGTACCGCTCGAGGACGCCCGAGGCCGCGAGGCTCATCGCGCAGTTGAGCGCGGTCTGGCCACCCAGCGTCGCGAGCAGGCAGTCGACGGGCCGTCCCGCGTCGAACTCCGCGGCGATCACCTTCTCGACGAACTCCGGCGTGATCGGCTCGACGTACGTCGCGTCCGCGAACTCCGGGTCCGTCATGATCGTGGCCGGGTTGGAGTTCACCAGGACGACCCGCATCCCCTCCTCGCGCAGCACCCGGCAGGCCTGCGTCCCCGAGTAGTCGAACTCGCAGGCCTGCCCGATCACGATCGGCCCGCTGCCGATCACCAGCACGGTCCCGATGTCCGTCCGCCGCGGCATCAGACCCCCTCCCCGTTGAGAGGTCGCAAATGGCTCATTGAGGCGTCACCCTTGTTGACCTCTCGAGCGACCATTTGCGACCTCTCAACGGACATGAGCTCGCGGAAGCGGTCGAAGAGGTACGCCGCGTCGTGGGGGCCGGCGGCGGCCTCGGGGTGGTACTGGACCGAGAAGGCGACCAGTCGACCGTCCCGTCTCAGCTCGAGACCCTCGACCACGTCGTCGTTGAGGCAGACGTGCGACACGGTCGCCTCGCCGTACGGCGTGGAGGTCGCCGCGTCCAGCGGGGCACGGACCGCGAAGCCGTGGTTGTGCGCGGTCACCTCGACCCGGCCGGTGGTGCGGTCCAGCACCGGCTGGTTGAGGCCGCGGTGGCCGTAGGTGAGCTTGTAGGTGTCGAACCCGAGCGCGCGGCCGAACAGCTGGTTGCCGAAGCAGATGCCGAAGTACGGGAGCCCGCGTGCCAGCGCGCCCCGGAGCAGCTCGATCTGTCCGGACGTCGCGGCCGGGTCGCCCGGGCCGTTGGAGAAGAACAGCCCGTCCGGCCGTACGGCGAGCACCTCGTCGAGCGTGGCCGACGCCGGCAGCACGTGGGTCTCGATCCCGCGCTCGGCCAGCATCCGCGGGGTGTTCGCCTTGATCCCGAGGTCGAGGGCGGCCACGGTGAACGGCGGCGCGTCGTCGGACGAGCCCGTCGACACCGCGGGTACGACGTACGGCTCCGTCGTGGAGACCTCACCGGAGAGGTTCGCCCCGGCCATCCCGGCCGAGTCGCGGACCCGCGCCAGGAGCGCCCCGGCATCGGTCTCGATCGTGGAGATCCCCGCCCGCATCGCACCGCGCTCGCGCAGGTGGCGGGTCAGGGCGCGGGTGTCGATGCCGGAGATGCCGACCACCCCCTGCTCGCGCAGCGCCGCATCGAGCGAGCGTCGCGACCGCCAGCTGGACGGCACGCGGGCCGGGTCGCGGACGACGTACCCGGCCACCCAGATCCGCGAGGACTCCGGGTCCTCGTCGTTCATGCCGGTGTTGCCGACGTGCGGAGCGGTCATCACCACGACCTGACGGTGGTACGACGGGTCGGTCAGGGTCTCCTGGTAGCCCGTCATCCCGGTGGCGAACACCGCCTCGCCGAAGGTCTCACCCTCCGCGCCGTAGGCCTCCCCGCGGAAGGTCCGGCCGTCTTCGAGCACGAGCAGCGCGTGGCAGGTGGCACGACTGTGCACCTCAGGCCTCCTTGTCCGCCTCACGGGACGGGTCGTTAAAGGATGTCGAGCGATGCCGACCCTACCAGCGCAGGGTCCGCCCCTCGGACCGCCGTACCGTCAGAGGGCGTCGACGAACGACGTGATCTCGCCGATCGTCCTGGCGTCACCCTCGAGGTGCGGCAGGTGAGCGACGCCGGGCAGCTCGACGAGGCGGACGCCGTCCACGACGGCCGCGGCGCGGGCGCAGTTGGCCTTGATGTACTGCAGGTCGTGCGCGCCGACCAGCACCAGCGTCGGGACCGCGATCTCTCCGAGCCGGTCCCACGCCGCGACGTCGTCGCCCTGCTTCCCCGGGTCTTCGGCGGCCAGGGCTCGGGCGTTCATCGCCAGGAACAGGTCGCGCGCGGCACCGTGCACCCGACCCTCGGGCGCGGTGGGGCCGTCGAGCCACACGCGGGCCTCGAGGAGGTTCAGCGCCTCGAGGTCACCACGCTCGTCCGCCGCCTCCCACTCGTCGTCCAGGGCGAGCACCTCGGGCTCGTACGACGGCTCGGGCGCGTTGCGCACCGCCGGCCCGATCAGGACCAGCGCGCGGACGCGTTCCGGATGGGTCAGCGCGAGGTCGATCGAGGTGCGGCCGCCCATCGAGGCGCCCACGACGACGGCCGACTCGACGCCGTACCCGTCGAGGACGGCCACCGCGTCTGCGACCGGCGACCACCCGTCCTGCGCTGCGTAGGTCGTACGCCCGTAGCCGCGCGCGTCGTAGGTGAGGCAGCGGTGGTCGGGCAGCGCGGCGACGACGTGCTCCCAGCTGCGCTGGTCGGTGACGCCCGCGTGGGCGAACAGGACGGTGGGCTCACCGGCTCCGCTGGACTCGGCGGCGATGAGGGCCCTGCCTGAGGTGATCTGCATTTGGTGGTCAGTCAACCGAGCCGCGGCGCGCGGCTCAACCGGTTTACGTCGGCGCGGGGCTCTACGGTCGGGGCATGGCGGCCACCGACGACGTCGTGCACGAGCTGACCCGCGAGGAGGCGCGGCGGATCGCGGTCCGGGCGACCAGGCTCGACGCCGACCGACCGACCGATCTGCTGGCCCTGGTCGACCACCTGACCGCGCTGCCGATCGACATGACGCGTGCCGTGGCGCCCAGCCCCGACCTGGTGGCGTGGAGCCGGATGGGCACGGCGTACGACGTGGACGACCTCGCCGACGCGCTGGCGGTCCGCGACCTCTACGAGGACGCGGTCGCGATCCGCCCGATGGACGACCTCCGGCTCCACCTCGCCGACATGGCGGCCTGGCCCCCGTGGGAGGGCACCCGGGACTGGCTGGAGGCCAACGAGCTCTTCCGCAACGAGGTGCTCGACGCGCTCGACGCCGACGGTCCGATGCTCTCCCGGGAGATCCGGGCCACGGCCCAGGTGCCCTGGCGCTCCAGCGGGTGGAACGTCGACCGCAACGTGCGGATGATGCTCGAGTGCCTGCTGGGCCGAGGGGAGGTGGCGATCGACGGCCGCCGCGGCAACCAACGGCTGTGGAACCTCGCCGAGCGCGTCTACCCCCGTGGCGTCGAGGCCGTCCCCCGGGAGGAGGCCCGGCGGATCCGGGACCAGCGGGTGCTCGTCGCCCTGGGCATCGCCCGGGCCAGCGGCACGCTGCTCCCGGGCGGCCCGATCCACGTCGGCGACGCGGGTGAGCCGGCCCGGGTGGAGGGCGTCGCCGGCGACTGGCGGGTCGATCCTTCCCAGCTCGACCGACCGTTCACCGGCCGTACGGCGCTGCTGTCGCCGTTCGACGCGCTCGTGCGCGACCGGAAGCGGATGGAGGAGCTCTTCGAGTTCGACTACGTCCTCGAGATGTACAAGCCGGCGGCCAGCCGTCGCTGGGGCTACTTCGCGCTGCCGGTGCTGCACGGCGACCGGCTGGTCGGCAAGCTCGATGCGACGGCCGATCGCAAGGCCGGCCGGCTCTTCGTCGACGCCGTGCACGAGGACACCCCGTTCACGCCGGCGATGACGCGCGCCGTCGATGCCGAGATCGAGGCGCTCGCCGACTGGCTGGGCCTGGCCGTCGACCGCTGACTCGTCAGGCGACCGGCCCGGCCAGGGGCAGCTCCGCGCCGTCCCATCTCCGGCGCAGCCAGCGGTCGTGGCTCGCGACGACGACCGTTCCGGGGGTCGTCCGCAGCGTCTCCTCGAGCTCGCCGGCCAGTGCCAAGGAGATGTGGTTGGTCGGCTCGTCCAGCAGGAGCAGGTCGGGCCCCGCAGCGAGCGCCACCGCCAGGGCGAGCCGCCGCCGCTGACCCACCGACAGCAGCCCGACCGGTGTCGTGTGCTGCGCGGGGGGTAGCAGTCCCGGCC
>JBAUWD010000595.1:0-5542 GCA_049583575.1 Nocardioides sp. | reverse complement strand
GGGGGTGGAGATCACCAGGGGTGCGCCGGCGGCCTCCGGCCAGCCGCCCAGGTAGCGGACCTCCCCGTCGCGGGAGACGAGGCGGGCCGGCACGCGCGCCCGGGTCAGCCAGGCCTCTGCCTGGTGTCCGGCGACGACAGCGGCCGTGGACGCAGCGTTCGCGTCGGCGCAGGTCACGGCGGCGACGCTGACCGTGCGCCAGGGAGCCTCGGCGGGGAGGCCGGTGCGTGGATCCACGATGTGGTGCATCGGACTCCCGGCTCGCCGCCACTGGCGGGAGGCGATCGATGACGTCGCCACCGCCCCGGTGACGAGCCGGACCTGCTGCGTGCGACCGGAGCCGACCGGAGCCGGTTCTTCCGCGACGAGGATCGGCCAGCCATCGCGAGGAGGCTGCCCGTCGACCGCGATGTCCCCACCGAGACTGACCAGCACCCCGCCCTGCTGCCGGTTCGCAGCCATGGCCGCCCGGACCGCCCGGTCGGAGCCCAGACCCTTCGCCGTCGCGCCCAGATCGAGCCGGACACCCGCCGGCAGACGGAGCATGGGCCCGTCGAGCTGCACCGTCTGCCAGCCCGGCGCCGCCTTCGCGGCGGGGACCGGCGCGCGGCCTTCGGGGTCGATGGCTGCGAAGTCGCGGTCGTAGCCGAGGGAGATCAGGGCGTCACCGACCGTCGGATCGGTCAGCCCACGGGTCCACCGAGCGGCGGCGAGCGCGACTGCGATCGCCTCGGCCAGCCCGTCGCCCAGCATGTACAGACCGCCGTCCTTGCGGTGCAGCCAGGAGATCTCCGAGTCCTGCCGGAACCGGCTGGCCTGACGGTCCAGGGCCGTCAGGACGCCGTCCACGGCCTCCAGCGCTCTCCCGAGATTCTCCGGTGGCCACACGGCGACCCGCGCCGTGGTGCCCAGGGCGTCGCGTTCGGCGACCGCGATGGTGGTGTCCCCGGTGTCGACGAGCTGCCACAGCGCCGTCGCAATGAGCTCGGTCATCGACATGCCCGTCAGTCGTCGTGGTAGGTGGAGGTGGACGCCTTCTGGACATGGGTGACCACGGTCTTGCCGTTCACGACCTGCGTGGTCGTGTACGTCGTGACGCCCGATGCGCTGGTGGTCGCCACCGTGTGCGTGACCGTGGGCCCGGTTCCCGTGTTGGTGACCGTCGTCGTACCCACGCCGGCTCCGGTGCTCGAGGCGCCGCCGCCTGCCGGAGTGGCCGGCGGAATCAGGTTGTAGGCGAGAGTCACGGCGGCCGCGCCGCTGCCCACCATCAGCACCCCGGCAGTCAGCCGCGACCTACGCCGTGCGCGGCGATAGGTGTCGCCGTCGGACCGTCTCGACCGATCCGCTCCTGGCGTGGAGTCCTCCGGGAGCGGGACCCAGGCTCCGACCGGAGGCTCGGCCGATCCCGAATGCGTGATCCGGTCGTCGTGGGCGTCGCGCTCGCTGTTCATGTCGGTTCCTCTCGCTTTCACCGCCCGGGTCCCGCCCGGGAGACCCACTGTGGTCCGGGCGCCGTGTGGGGACCGTGAGAGAACGATGAGAATGCTCACATCTGACCGGGTCTTTGGCCTCCTCTCTCGCCGTCCGGTGCTGCGTAGCGTGGAGAGATGCGAGTGCTCGTGATCGAGGATGAGCTGCGCATGGCGCAGCTCGTCAGTCGCGCCCTCGAGGAGGAGGGGTACGCCGTCGACGTGTCCGGCGATGCTGCCGAGGGCCTCTGGATGGCGACGGAGAACCCCTACGCCGCGATCGTCCTCGACGTGATGCTCCCGGGGTTCGACGGCTTCGAGCTGTGCCGCAGGCTGCGAGCAGCCGATGTCTGGGCCCCGGTCCTGATGCTGACCGCTCGGGACGAGATCGGCGACCGCGTCCGCGGACTCGACGTCGGTGCCGACGACTACCTGGTCAAGCCGTTCAGTCTGCTCGAGCTCGCCGCGAGGCTGCGCGCCCTGACCCGGCGCGACGATCGCAGCCGGCCGGCGGTGCTGAACGTGGGCGATCTGCGGCTGGACCCGGCCACCAAGCGGGCGTGGCGCGACACCACCGAGCTCGAGCTCTCCCCGAAGGAGTTCGCGCTGCTCGAGTTCTTCCTCCGCCACCCGGGCACCGTGCTGACCCGTACCCAGATCATCGAAGCGGTCTGGGACTTCGCCTACGACGGGACCTCGAACGTGGTCGACCAGTACGTCAACTACCTGCGCCGCAAGGTCGACGTCCCGTTCGGGCGCCAAGACCTCCAGACGGTGCGCGGCAGGGGATACCGGCTGCGTGACGAAGGAGCCCGGTAGGCCATGTCGATCCGCCTGCGCCTGGCCGTGGTGTTCGCGGTCGCCTCGGCCGTGCTGACCGCCCTCGGTGGCTGGCTGTTCGTGGACCAGCTGTCCGCCTCGCTGCAGACCTCGATCGACTCCCAGCTCGCCGTCCAGCTGACCCAGGCCCCGCGCTTCCTCCCGACGTCGGACGCCGTGACCTCAACGAGCGGCCCGGCTCCCGGCGAGTACGTCGTGCAGGTCATCGACAGCTCCGGGCAGGTCCGGGGCGGCAGTGCCGACGCCGGGACGAGCCCCCTTCTCGGTGCCCGCGACCTCCAGCGAGCCAGGAGCGGCAGGCTTCTCGTGACGGGCCTCGCCGAGGGCGAGCGGGAGCGCGTGCTGGCGGCACCGCTGGCCGGCCACCCGGGCTGGGTCGCCGTCGCGGGCGTCTCGCTGGAGACCATGGACGCGACGCTGCGCCGGGTCACCGCTGAGCTGCTGGTCGCTGGGGGGGTGCTGGTGCTCGTGGCGGGGTTCGGCGCCTACGGTCTGGCCCGCGCAGCCCTCTCCCCGGTCGAGCGGCTGCGTCGCGAGGTCGCCGATCTCTCCGAGCGGGAGGACGCGCCCGGCGTACGCGTGCCACGGACCCGCGACGAGATCGCAGCGCTCGCCACGACCATGAACCAGCTGCTGGACCGGCTGCGGGGAGCACTAGCGCGGCAACGTGCCCTCGTGGCGGACGCCAGTCACGAGCTGCGGACACCGTTCGCGGTGCTCAGCGGCGAGCTGGAGCTCGCCGCCCGGCCCGGCCGCAGCCGCGAGGAGCTCGCCCTCGCCGTCGAGCGAGCCGGTGAGGAGACCGCGCGCCTGGCCCGGCTCACCGAGCAGCTGCTGTTCCTCGCCAGGAGCGACGAGGACAGGGCTCCGCCCCGGCGCGACAGGACCGATGTCCGCCGGCTGCTCACACGAAGCGCCGACCACGCCGCCTCCCGAGCGCTGGCGGCCGACATCCGGTGCGAGGTCGACGCGCCGCAGGGACTCGTGGCAGCGCTGGACCCCGACCGCATCGGCGAGGCGATCGACAACCTGGTCGACAACGCTGTGCGGTTCGCGCCGGCCGGGACGGCGGTCATGGTCTCGGCCCTGACCGTCGGCCCCGATCTGGTGATCGAGGTCGCCGACTCCGGTCCGGGCTTCCCGGCGGAGTTCCTGCCGCACGCCTTCGAGCGCTTCGCCCGACCCGACTCCAGTCGTGCCCGGCGCGACGGAGGCGCCGGCCTGGGGCTCGCGATCGTCGACGCCATCGCCCACGCGCACGGGGGTACGGCGACCGTGCGCAACCGCCCCGAGGGCGGATCCGTGGTGGCCCTGGAGCTGCCGGCCTGTGTCGTCGAGGCCCCTCGGCAGGACTCCGACGTGCGACCCGGAGACGACGTGACACCCGGAGACCAGGTCCTCTGACCCGGCAGACCCAACGGCGTGCGTTGCCTACGCCGTGGGCGATGTCGAACAGGTGCGCCGGGGTTGCCCGCGTTCGGGGATGGATGAAGTCGGGTCTCCGGTCGTGTGGGTTGAGTCGTGTTTCCCAGGGGGTGTGGTGGATGACGCGGTGATGGTGTCCGCACAGCAGCGCGAGGTTGTCCAGCCAGGTACTTGCTACCCCGGCGGCCCATGGGGCGAGGTGGTGGTCGTCGACAGCCGGAGAGGGTGCCGTGTCGGTCGCGCAGCACCAGGCGGTCCACAGGGCGGGGGTGACCAGGCGTCGGTGTCCTCCGACGTCGAGGACCTCGCTGTCGGAGCTGAGGACGGCAGCCGGCCTTCAGCTCGCGGCGGCCTTCTCGGCGCCGATGCGGCCTCGAAAACCGTGTGCGGAGTGTCGGTGGTCGATGCTTGGCTCGAGGCATGTCCGGGACCTCCACCGCCACGCTTCGCTCGTTCTGGCACGACCTGCCGCGCGAGGGGCGGATGCTGCTCTCGATCGTGGTGGTGCAGTTCCTGGGCACCGGCCTGGTGCTGCCCTTCCTGGTGGTCTACCTCCACGAGATCCGGGGCTTCTCGCTCAGCGACGTCGGGCTGCTGATCGGGCTGAGCCCGTTGCTGGGGTTCGTGGCGGTCGGGCCGGGCGGCACCATCATCGACAAGTACGGCGCACGCGTCGTCATGCTCGCGACGATGGGTCTGGAGGTGCTCGCGGACGTGGCGCTCACCTTCGCGACCACCCTGCCGATCGCCGTCGTGGCCGTGGCCCTGCAGGGCGTCGCCTTCGGCATGGAGTGGCCGGCGGCCCAGAGTCTGGTGGCCACCGTCGTCCCGTCCGGCCTGCGCCAGCGCTACTTCGGGGTGAACTTCACCCTGCTCAACCTCGGCATCGGCCTTGGCGGCATCGTCGGCGGGCTGGTGGTCGACGTCCAGCACCCCCTCACCTTCCAGGCGATCTACCTCGCCGACGCGCTCAGCTTCGTGCCGGCGATCTTCCTGCTCAGCGTGCCGCTGCGACACCTGGCCGGGCGGCCCGTCCACGACGACGAGCCGCCACCGGCCGAGACCTACCTCCAGGTCGTACGTCGTCCCGGGGTCAAGCTCGTGATGCTGCTGAGCTTCGTCTCGTCGTACGTCGGATACAGCCAGCTCAACGCCGGGACCCAGGCGTTCGCCCGCGAGGTCGGGCGCATCTCGACTCGCGGGCTCGGTCTCGCCTACGCCTGCAACACCCTCGTCATCGTGCTGCTGCAGCTGGTCGTCCTGCGCCGCATCGAGGGCCGCCGGCGCACCCGCGTGATCATGGTGATGTCCCTGATCTGGTCGATCGCCTGGCTCCTGCTCGGCGCCTCCGGACTCCTGCCCGCCACGTTCGGCGCGACGGTGCTGGTCGCGGCGTGTGCCTCGGTGTTCGCGCTCGGCGAGACCCTGATGCAGCCGACGATCCCGGCCCTGGTCAACGACCTGGCCCCCGACCACCTCCGCGGGCGCTACAACGCGCTCAGCACCGCGGCCTTCTCGCTGGCCGCGATCATCGCCCCGGTCATCGCCGGCTGGCTGATCGGTCACGGCGGTGGCGGTGGCGGTGTCTACATCGCCCAGCTGGTGATCGGCTGCGGTGCCGTCGTCGTGGTCGCGGCCTACCTCGAGGCACGGCTGCCCGACGGCGTGAACGGGCTGCCGGTCAGGGCCGTCGACGAGGAGCCGGTCAGCGCGTGAGGAGCCAGATCAGCACGACGATCACGACGACGGCGATCGCCACCGGCTTCCAGTAGGCCTTGACCAGCACGGGGAGCACGGTCCTGCCG
>JBAUWD010000594.1:0-4878 GCA_049583575.1 Nocardioides sp. | reverse complement strand
GCCCACGGTTGCACGCGCCCGCCGTGCGCGACGGCCACGACCAGGCCGGCGACGAGCCAGGCCTGGCCGATCACGAGCAGGCTGGTGACGACGCCGCCCGAGATCACGACCCCGAGCTGGCGACGCGCCGGGGCCAGGCGGCGTACCAGCCGAGGGTCCGTCGGTCTCATCCGACGGGCGCCTCGGAGGGCTCGGCCGGGATGTGGTGCACGGCGATCCGCTTGCGGAACACCCAGTAGGTCCAGCCCTGGTAGACCAGCACGATCGGCGTGAAGATCACCGCGACGATCGTCATCACCTTCAACGTGTACGACGTGGACGAGGCGTTGGAGGTGGTCAGGCTGTACGCCGCGGCCGTCGTGCTCGGCATCACGTCGGGGAACAGTGCCCAGAAGAGGCCCGCCACGGCGAGGGCGATGCAGACGAAGGTGCCGATGAACGCCCATCCCTCACGCGCCCGGAGGACCGCCAGCAGTCCGCCCACCAGCGAGGCCGCCGCGAGCACGAAGAACACCGCCGACCCGACGTTGCCCGTCTTCGCCTGCGTCCAGATCAGGAACACGACCGCGACGACCGCCGCCGCCAGGCCGATCTCGAGGGCCAGGGCCCGGGCGCGCTCGCGGATCGGTCCGTCGGTCTTCAGCGCGATGTAGATCGCGCCGTGGGTGAGGAACAGCAGCAGCGTGGTCACGCCGCCGATCAGGGCGTACGGGTTGAGCAGGTTGAAGAAGCCGCCGGTGTACTCCTTGTGGGCGTCGATCGGCACGCCGCGCAGGATGTCGGCGAACGCCACGCCCCACAGCAGTGAGGGCACGAACGAGCCGATCACGATGGCGGCGTCCCAGCGGTTGCGCCACTGGTCGGCATGACCCTTGGCGCGGTACTCGAAGGCGACCCCGCGCACGATCAGCGCCAGCAGGATCAGCAGCAATGGCAGGTAGAACCCGCTGAAGAGGGTCGCGTACCACTCCGGGAACGCCGCGAAGGTGGCGCCGCCGGCGACCAGCAGCCACACCTCGTTCCCGTCCCAGACGGGACCGATGGTGTTGATCATGACCCGGCGCTCGCGGTCGTCCTTGGCCAGGACGGGCAGCAGCATGCCGACCCCGAAGTCGAAGCCCTCGAGCGTGAAGTAGCCGATCCAGAGGACGGCGATGAGGGCGAACCAGACGGTGGTGAGCTCCACGGCGGTCTCCTAGTACGCGAAGGCGAGCGGTCGGTCGGCGTCGCCTGCGTCGCCGTTGGGCAGCGGCTCGTCGGGTAGGCCGGACGTGATGGTCCTGAGCAGCAGCCGGACCTCGATCACGGCCAGGACGGCGTACAGCAGGGTGAACGCGATCATCGACACCCACACGTCGAAGGCGGTCACCGTCGGAGACACGCCCTGTGCGGTCGTCATCACCCCGAACACGGCCCAGGGCTGCCGGCCGATCTCGGTGAAGATCCAGCCGAAGGAGTTGGCCACGATCGGCATCAGCGGGAGCAGGATCCCGATCCGGGGCCACCAGGCGCTGGTCGGCGCTCGGCCCCGCCGGGTGACGTAGAGGATCGCGATGGCCGCGGCGGCACTGAGCAGCCCGAGCCCGATCATGAAGCGGAACGACCAGTAGGTCACCGGGATGATCGGCGTGTAGTCGCCGGGCGAGTAGTACTTCTTGCCCGGGTCGGTGCCGTAGTTCGCCTTGTACTCGGCGCGCAGGTCGTCGATGCCCTTGATCTCGCCGTTGAAGCTCCCGGTGCCGAGGAACGACAGCAGGCCCGGGATCTCGATGATCGACGTGTGGTGCTCGCCGTTCAGGCTGCCGATCTCGAGCACCGAGAACGGTGCCTGGGTCTTGGTGTCGTACAGACCCTCGGCCGCCGCCATCTTCATGGGCTGCACCTCGGTCATGATCTTCCCGGAGACGTCGCCGGTCACCGCGACGCCGACGCCGGCGATGAGCAGCAGCGAGGCACCGGTCCGGACGCCGCGACGGAAGATCTCCCTGGCCTCGCCCTCGGTGCGCTGCATGCTCCACAGCGCGACGCCGAGCACCAACGCCGCACCCGTGAGGTACGCCGACATCACCACGTGCGGGAAGGTCGCCAGCTGCACCTTGTTCAGCAGCACCGCGAAGAAGTCGTGCAGCTCGGCCCGGCCGGTCTTCTGGTTGTAGGAGTAGCCCACGGGGTGCTGCATCCAGGAGTTGGCGGCGAGGATGAAGTACGCCGAGAACAGCGTGCCGATGTGGACGAGCCAGATGCACGACGCGTGGAGCTTCGGCGACAACCGGTCCCAACCGAAGATCCACAGGCCCAGGAACGTCGACTCCAGGAAGAACGCCAGCAGCCCCTCGACCGCCAGCGGTGCCCCGAAGATGTCACCCACGAACCGGGAGTAGTCGCTCCAGTTCATGCCGAACTGGAACTCCTGCACGATCCCGGTCACGACCCCGATCGCGAAGTTGATGAGGAACAGCTTCCCGAAGAACTTCGTGAGCCTGAGCCAGTGCGCGTTTCCGGTGCGCACCCAGGCGGTCTCGTAGCCGGCCACGATCGCGGACAGGCCGATCGTCACGGGCACGAAGAGGAAGTGGTAGACGGTGGTGATGCCGAACTGCCACCGGGCAAGGTCTAGTGCGTCCACGGGCTCGATCCTCCTGGAACCATGGTGCGCCATGACGGGCAGAAGGACCTCCCCGGGGGGACCTTGGTCCCGCTGGGAGGTCCTCGAGACGCGGTCCGGGCGCCGCGCCCTGCACAGGATCAGGAGGCGACGAGGAAGGCCAGGAGGTCCTGACGGGTGAGGACGCCGACGGGCTTGCCGTCCTCGTGCACGAGTACGGCGTCAGCGTCCTCGAGGAGCGCGACGGCGGCCTGGGCCGACTCGTTGGAGCCGATGGTCGGCAGCGATGGCGACATGTGCTGCTCCACCCGGTCGGTCAGGTGGGCCGCACCCGTGAAGAGCGCCTCCAGCAGGGTCCGCTCGGACACCGAGCCGGCGACCTCGGCCGCCACGATCGGCGGCTCGGCCCGCACCACGGGCATCTGCGACACGCCGTACTCCTGCAGGATCGCCACCGCCTCGGCGATGGTCTCGCCGGGATGGGTGTGCACGAGGTCGGGCAGCCGGCCGGACTTGCCACGCAGCACCTCGCCCACGGTCTGCTCGCTGGACGCGGCCCCGCTGGCGAAGCCGTACTGTGCCAGCCACTCGTCGTTGAAGACCTTGGTGAGATAGCCGCGCCCCGAGTCGGGCAGCAGGACGACGATCACCGCGGCGTCGCCCTCGGGGGTGCCGGCGAGCTCCCGTGCGACCTGGCGGGCGGCGAAGGCCGCCATCCCGGAAGAGCCGCCGACCAGCATCGCCTCCTCCCGCGCGAGGCGCCGGGTGAACGCGAACGAGTCGGCGTCGGAGACCTCGATGACCCGGTCGGTGACGGTGCGGTCGTAGGTCTCGGGCCAGAAGTCCTCACCGACCCCCTCGACGAGGTACGGCCGGCCGGTGCCGCCGGAGTAGACCGAGCCGGCGGGGTCGGCCCCGACCACCTGCACGTCGGGCCCCCCTCGTTCGGCTGAGCGCTCCTTGAGGAAGCGGCCGACGCCGCTGATCGTCCCCCCGGTGCCCATGCCGCACACGAAGTGGGTGATCCGTCCGTCGGTCTGCCGCCAGATCTCCGGGCCGGTCGTCTCGTAGTGCGAGCGGGGGTTGTTCGGGTTGGAGTACTGGTCGGGCTTCCACGCGCCCGGCTCCTTCGAGAGCCGGTCGCTGACGTTGTAGTAGGAGTCGGGGTGCTCGGGGGCGACCGCGGTGGGGCACACGACCACCTCCGCGCCGTACGCCTTCAGCACGTTGCGCTTGTCCTCGCTGACCTTGTCGGGACACACGAACACGCAGCGGTAGCCGCGGGCCTGGGCGACCATGGCCAGCCCGACCCCGGTGTTGCCCGAGGTAGGCTCGACGATGGTGCCGCCGGGCCGCAGCTCGCCCGAGGCCTCGGCGGCGTCGATCATCCGGGTGGCGATCCGGTCCTTCACGGAGCCGCCCGGGTTGAGGTACTCCACCTTGGCGAGCACGAGCGGACCGGCCGCGCCGTCGGGCAGGTCGAGGGTCCGGTGCAGCCGCACCAGCGGGGTGTTGCCGACCAGGTCGAGCAGCGACTCCACGTACTCCATGCCGGTCAACATAGCCGCGTCCTCGGGGTCGGATCACATCCGCGAGAATGGCCGCGTGGAGCCCGACAGCCCGGCCAGCCGGACGGCGCTGGGGGCCGCTCGGCACCGGGCGGTCCACCAGCTGCTGGAGGACGGCGCGATCTTCCGCGACCCGCTCGCGGTGGCCGTGACCGGCGACGATCCCGACGACCTGGTGGAGCGTGCCCGCACGCGTGGAGACGTCCGGATGCGGCTGTTCGTGTGCGCCCGGAGCAGGTTCGCCGAGGACGTGCTGGCCGAGTCCGTGGCGTCCGGCGTCGACCAGCTCGTCGTCCTCGGTGCCGGGCTCGACACCTTCGCCTACCGCAGCCCCTACGACGGCTTGCGGGTCGCCGAGGTCGACCACCCGGCGACCCAGGCCTGGAAGCTCGAACGGCTCGCCGGCGCCGGGATCGACGTCCTCGGCACCGTGGTGCACGCGCCCGTGGACTTCGAGCGCGACGACCCGCTGGAGGTCCTCGAGCGGTACGGCGTCGAGCTCGGCCGGCCGGTGCTCTTCTGGTGGCTGGGCGTCACGCCGTACCTCACGCACGGCGCCGTCGAGGGCACGCTCCGCAGCCTGGGAACGTTGCCGTCGGTCGCGGTCGTGCTCGACCACGCGGCGCCCGCGGGGCACTCCCGGAGGCTGACCAGGACCATGCGGCAGCGGCGCGAGGCGGTCGCCCGGCTCGGCGAGCCGTGGAT
>JBAUWD010000593.1:0-4018 GCA_049583575.1 Nocardioides sp. | reverse complement strand
CACCCAGCGCATGGCCGTCCAGGCCCATGGCGACGAGGGTGACGGGGAGGTGCTCGCTCCCGGCCTCGCGGGCCGTGACCTCGATCCAGGCACCCGGCGTCGGGCCGCCACCCCACTCACGCCAGCGCAGCACGCCGACCTCGGGGATGAGCTCAGGATGGTCCGCGAGCAGCCCGAGAAACAGCGGAGGGCGCTCTCCCATGGCCAGACCGTAGCCGCCTCGGCCACCGGACGCAGGCCCGCTCGTGACGGTGCCGAGCAGCGGTAGGGACCTAGGTCGTCTCCCAGCGGAAGAACACGGCCGCGAGCGCGCTGACCACGACCGCGAACCCCGCCAGGATCGCCACCGGCACGAGCACCGCACTCGCCGGCTGCCCGCGCACCATCACGTCGGTCATCCCGACGTTCAGCCAGCGCAGGGGCAGCAGCCGCGAGAGTGACTGGAGCCAGCCGGGCGACCCGTCCAGCGGGAAGAACGAGCCACTGAGGAACGACATGGGCAGCACGATGAAGTTGGCCATGTTGACCGCGCCCTCGGTCGACTTGGCCACGGCCCCGGAGAGCAGGCCGACCGCCATGAAGCACAGCGTGCCGACGACCAGGAGCGGGATCGCCGCCGGCCAGGCGCCGGTGAGCCGCAGGCCGAACGCAGCCGTGCCCAGGCCCAGGAAGATCGCCAGCTGAACCAGGGCGATGGTCACGGTGACCGCGACCCGGGCGCCGACGACGGCCCCGGTCGGCACCGGAGCCAGCTGGAGCCGGCGGAGCAGCTTGCTGTTGCGCCAGCCGTTCAGCGTGGCCGCGGCACCGAACGACGCGCTCATCGCCACCGCCCAGCCCAGCAGCCCGGGTGTGACGTACTGGATGACCTTCAGGGACTGGTCCTCCACGCTCTCGGTCTGCAGGGAGTACGTCGGCGGCTTGCCGCTCGCCGCGAGGTTCGCGCCGTCCACGAACTCCTGCAGCACTACCTGTGTCTCGCCGGCCTTCACCCGGTCGGTGTTCGTGTAGTGGGCCACCAGGTCGTTGCCCCGTGCCTCGAGGACCACGTCGGCATCCCCCTTGCGGACCTTGGCGATGGACGCGGCCAGGTCGTCGCTGTGCGTGACCCGGAAGGTGGCGTCGAACGCCGAGCGGGCCGAGGGTGGCAGGTGCTCGAGCAGCGAGACCCGGCCGACCTCGATCAGGTCGATCCGCGACTGGCTCTGGTCGCTGAAGATGCCGCCGAACAGCACCAGGAACATCAACGGGAAGACGATCGCGAAGAACACCGCCGCGCGGTCGCGCAGGAAGCCCTTGAGGATCGCCGCCGACAGGGCGAGGAAGCTCCTCATGCGCGGTACTCGCGTCCGGTGAGGTCGAGGAAGACGTCCTCGAGGGTGCCGGTGCGGACCTGGATTCCGTCGAGCGCCTCCCGCTCGGCGAGCAGGGTGAGGACGGAGGCGGGCGTGCGTGTCGTCAGGACCAGCCCGGCCTGCCCCTCGTCGGCGGCGTCGACGCCGGCCAGGCCGCGACCGTCCGGAAGGCTCAGCTGCCCGCTCGCCACGGTGATCCGGGTCGGGGCGTCGAGCCCGCGGACCAGCGCGGCGGGCGAGTCGAGGCGGAGCACCACGCCGTGGTCCATGATCGCGACGCGCTCGCAGAGGGCCTCGGCCTCGTCCATGTAGTGGGTGGTGAGCACGACCGTCCGGCCGGACTCGGCGAGGCCGGACAGCAGGTCCCACAGGTTGCGGCGGGCCTGCGGGTCGAGGGCGGCGGTGGGCTCGTCGAGGAACACGATCTCGGGGTCGTGGACCAGCGCACAGGCGATCGAGAGCCGCTGCACCTGCCCACCGGACAGCTGCTCGACCCGAGTGCCGGCCTTGTCATCGAGACCGACGCGTCCCAGCCAGTGGTCCGCTCGGCCGGGGCGCACGCCGTACATCGCGGCGAAGGTGTGGATCTGCTCGCGGGCGGTCAGTCGCTCGAAGAACGACGACGCCTGCAGCTGGACCCCGATCCGTGGCAGGATCCGGGGGTTGCGCGGCCACGGTCGCTCGCCGAGGACCGTGATCGCCCCGGCGTCGGGCTTGCGCAGGCCCTCGATCAGCTCCAGCGTCGTGGTCTTGCCCGCCCCGTTGGGCCCGAGGATGCCGAAGAACTCGCCCTCCCCCACCCCGAAGCTCACGCCGTCGACCGCCTTGAGCTCCCCGTAGGAGAGGGACAGGTCGGTGACCTCGATCGCAGCCGGCACGAGGCCCGACGCTAGCGAGCACGACACCTGGGGGCCAATGACCAATGTCAGCATCCAGTCGGCCGGGGAGCTTCCGGCGGCCGAGTCGAAACCCGGCCGCGCCGTTCGACGTACGGGCGAACCCGGCAACCGACGAGAGGAAGACCGATGCGCTATCTGTGCTTCGTGAAGATGGAGGAGGCCGAGGCCGACCCGCCCGCCGCCCTGATGGAAGCCATGGGCGGGCACGCCGGACAGGGCTTCGCCAGCGGCAAGCTGGTCGACGCCGGCGGCCTGTACGGCGTCGCGGACGCGATCGAGTACCGCGTGAGCGGTGGCCGCCTGAGCGTGACCGACGGTCCGTACGCCGAGGCCGAGGAGGTCATCGGCGGCTGGGCGATCATCAAGGTCGACTCCGAGGACGAGGCTCGCACCGAGGGTCAGCAGATGGCTGACCTTCACCTCGAGCACTGGCCGACGTGGGAGGGCGCCATCGAGCTGCGGCGGATCTCCGAGCCGGACGAGGCGCCCGCCGGCTCCTGACCGGCTCACCGAGGGGCTCACCGACTGGGCTCACCGACTGGGCTCACCTACTGGGCTGCTTCCCGCCTAGTCTGACCGGGTGACCGGCAGTGCGGACGGGACCACCCAGTCCACTCAGTCCACTCAGTCCACTCAGGACGCCGTGCAGCGCGTGTGGCGCGACGAGTCGGCCCGGCTGGTCGGCGCCCTCACCCGGCTGACCCGCGACCTGTCGCTCGCCGAGGACCTCGCCCAGGACGCTCTCGTCGCCGCGCTCCAGCAGTGGCCGCGCGACGGCGTACCCGACAACCCGGCGGCCTGGCTGATGCAGACCGCCAAACGCCGTGCGATCGACCAGTTCCGGCGCGCCGACACCCTGCGTCGCCGTACCACGGAGCTCGGCCACGCATTGCAGAGAGACGGGGAGGAGGAGGGCATGCCCGACCTCGACGCCTTCGTCGACCACATCGAGGACGACGTGCTGCGGCTGGTGTTCCTCACCTGCCACCCCGCGCTGTCGCCCGAGAGCCGGGCCGCGCTCACGCTCCGGCTGGTCGGCGGCCTCACCGTGCCCGAGATCGCGCGGGCGTACCTCACCAAGGACGCGACGGTCGGGCAGCGCATCTCGCGGGCCAAGCGGACGCTGGCCGGCGAGTCCTTCGACCTGCCGGTCGGCCGCGAGCGCGAGCAGCGGCTCGACGACGTGATGGGCGTGCTCTACCTGATCTTCAACGAGGGCTACACCGCGACCGCCGGCGACGACTGGATGCGCCCGGACCTCTGTGCCGAGGGCATTCGGCTGGCCCGGATGCTGGCCGGTCTCGCGCCGCTCGAGCCGGAGGTCCACGGTCTGCTCGCCCTGATGGAGCTCCAGGCCTCGCGGCTGCACGCACGCACGGACGCCGGCGGACGGCCGGTGCTGCTCGACGACCAGGACCGCGCCACCTGGGACCAGCTGCTGATCCGTCGTGGCCTGGCCAGCCTCGACCGGGCCATGGCACTCGGCCGTCCGGTGGGGTCCTACGTGATCCAGGCGCAGATCGCGGCCTGTCACGCCCGCGCCCGGAGTGCCGAGGAGACCGACTGGCCCGCGATCGCCGAGTGGTACGACGTACTGGCACGGATGGCTGACAACCCCGTGGTCGAGGTCAACCGCGCGGTCGCCCACGGCCGGGCCAGCGGGCCCGAGGCCGGGCTGGCGGTCCTCGAGGCCGTCGCCGGCCATCCCGCGCTGGCCACCTCCCACCTCCTGCCGAGCGTCCGCGGAGACCTCCTCGCCCGCGC
>JBAUWD010000592.1:0-3309 GCA_049583575.1 Nocardioides sp. | reverse complement strand
GCTCGGAGGCGACTCACGGCCCTCGCCCCCGCGGTCGCGGAGAGCGCACGGTGATGCCGAGGCCCGCAGCTCCCGCACTGCCCCGAGGAAGGCCCCCGGGGAGCGCATCTCCCGCGAGACGGGCGCCGGTGCCGGTAGGAGGAGTCATGGTCTTCATCGTCACGTTGCTGGTCGTCAGCGCGCTCGGACTGCCGGTGCTCATCGTCCTCGCGCTCCGCAGGTGGGGCATGAAGGAGGCCGAGACCGAGAGGTCGCTGCTGTCCCCACAGGCACACACCGTGTCCTACGTCGTCCCGGAGGGGGAGGACCCGGCGCTCGCGCGTGCGGCCCTGACCCACGCCGGCTTCGTGTCCGTGCTCGACCGCACCGCCGACCAGCGCCTGGTCGTCCGGTGCGAGCAGGGCGAGCGTGAGCGGGTCCGGGCGATCCTCGAGCACGTCGACCACCCGACCTTCGACGGCCACCACGAGGACGCCGCCCACGTGCAGTTCGTCGACGAGTCGGTGTGACGGCGAGCCGGGACCGGGCTCGCGACCGCTGCAGCGCCCGCCGTACGGCCCGGCCCCGAGCGGTGCGGCCTCTGCGGCGTCGACCACGGGTCAGGCTCCCGTCACGCGTGGGATCTCCGGAGCGGTGATGCACCGGTCGGGCCCCCGAGCACCCCCGTGGCCGGTCCGCGCCTCCCGCACCGCACGGCGTACTCCGCCTAGGCTGCCTCCATGAGGGTGGTGCAGGGCATCCTGCTGGTGCTGCACCTGCTCGGAGTGCTCGCACTCCTGGTCGGCCTGCTCGTGCAGGTGCGCCACCCCGAGAAGCGCGTGACCGGGCCGATGCGCGACGGCATCGGTACGACGTTCCTCGCCGGCCTGCTGCTGGTGGGTGTGCTCGAGGCCCGCGACCAGGACTTCGACCACACGCAGGTCACCGCGATGTTCGCCGTCGGCCTGGTGATCCTCGTCCTGGTGATGGCCAACCTGCGCAGGCCGAGCATCCCCGCTCTGCTCTTCTGGATGATCCTCGTGCTCACGCTGGCCGACATCGGGGTGGCCTTCGCCGGGTGAGCGGACGTCTCGGCGGCCAGGGGGTGCCCGCACGTAGGGTTGGCCCGAGATGAGCGACACCCTCCCCGTCATCGGCCAGACCCTCGGCCGGGCAACCGGCAGCGAGGCACCGGGCGACCGTCCGCGCAGGCCGTCCGCCGACGACCTCCTGGCCGGGCTCAACGAGCCGCAGCGAGCCGCCGTCGTCCACGAGGGTGCGCCGCTGCTCGTGGTCGCCGGAGCCGGGTCGGGCAAGACCCGGGTGCTCACCCGCCGCATCGCCTGGCTGGTCTCCCAGCGGGGCGCCCACCCCGGCTCCATCCTCGCGATCACGTTCACCAACAAGGCCGCCGCCGAGATGAAGGAGCGGGTCGAGGCCCTGGTCGGGCCGCGGGCCCGCCTGATGTGGGTCTCGACCTTCCACTCCGCCTGCGTGCGCATCCTGCGCAAGGAGATCGACAAGGTCGGCTACCGGTCGAGCTTCACGATCTACGACGCCGCCGACTCCAAGCGGCTGATGACCATGGTGCTCAAGGACCTCGACCTCGACCCGCGCCGCTACCAGCCCGGCGCGGTCCTGCACTGGGTCTCCACCCACAAGAACGAGCTGCGTGGCCCCGAGGAGGTGGCGGCCGACACCCACAACAAGTTCGAGGAGGCGTACGCCGCGGCGTACGCCCGCTACCAGCAGCGCCTGCGAGACGCCAACGCCCTCGACTTCGACGACATCCTCACGGTCACGGTCGACCTGCTGGCCACCTTCCCCGAGGTGCGTGAGTCCTACCGCCGCCGCTTCCGCCACGTCCTGGTCGACGAGTACCAGGACACCAACCACGCCCAGTACGCCCTGATCCACCAGCTCTGTGCGGACTCCCTCGAGGACCCGATCTCCTCGGCCGAGACCGCCGACCGCGTGCCGCCGGCGGAGCTGATGGTCGTGGGCGACGCCGACCAGTCGATCTATGCCTTCCGCGGGGCCAACATCCGCAACATCCTCGACTTCGAGCAGGACTTCCCCGACGCGACGTCGATCCTGCTCGAGCAGAACTACCGCTCGACGCAGACCATCCTCAACGCCGCCAACGCCGTGATCGGGCACAACCAGGGCCGCAAGCCCAAGCGCCTGTGGTCCGACGCCGGCGCGGGTGCCAAGGTCGTCGGCTACGTCGCGGACGACGAGCGCGACGAGGCGCGGTTCGTCTCGGGCGAGATCGACGCGCTCACCGACGCGGGCTCGCGTCCCGGAGACGTCGCGGTGTTCTACCGCACGAACGCCCAGTCGCGAGTGTTCGAGGAGGTCTTCATCCGGCACGGGATGCCCTACCGCGTGGTCGGCGGGGTGCGGTTCTACGAGCGGCGTGAGGTGCGAGACGCCCTGGCCTACCTGCGGATGCTCGTCAACGCCGACGACGAGGTCTCGCTGCGACGCGTCCTCAACACGCCCAAGCGCGGCATCGGCGACCGCGCCGTCGAGGTGGTGACGTCGTTCGCCCAGCGCGAGCGGATCACGTTCTGGGAGGGTCTGCGGCGGGCCGCCGAGGCGCCGGGGCTCGTCGCCCGGTCGCTCACGGCGATCCAGGGCTTCGTCGCGCTGGTCGAGGAGCTCCAGTCGATGGTCGAGGCCGGTGAGCGGGCCGACGTCATCCTCGAGTCGGTGCTGGCCAGGTCGGGCTACCTCGAGGAGCTCGAGGCCTCCGACGACCCCCAGGACGGCACTCGCCTGGAGAACCTCGCGGAGCTCGTGGCGGTCGCCCGCGAGTTCGCCGACGACCCGGTCGCCGGACCGTCGGCCGACCCGACGGACGTCGACGCGGGCACGGTCACGCCCGGCCTGTCCGACTTCCTCGAGCGGGTGGCGCTGGTCGCCGACACCGACCAGATCCCCGATGCCCCCCATGACGACGACGGCGGCATGGTCACCCTGATGACCCTCCACACGGCCAAGGGCCTGGAGTTCCCGACCGTCTTCCTGACCGGGCTCGAGGACGGCGTCTTCCCCCACTCCCGCAGCCTCGACGACGGCGGCGAGCTCGAGGAGGAGCGCCGGCTCGCGTACGTCGGGGTCACCCGGGCCCGCGAGCGCCTCTACCTCTCGCGGGCGCTGGTGCGGTCCGCCTGGGGGGCGCCCGCGCACAACCCGGCGTCGCGCTTCCTCGGCGAGGTGCCCGACGACCTGGTCGACTGGCGCCGGACCGAGGCCGACCAGGTGCACTGGCAGCGGCCCGACCTGTCGCGGACGACCGGCTTCGGCACGCCCACCTCGGCGGGC
>JBAUWD010000591.1:0-3628 GCA_049583575.1 Nocardioides sp. | reverse complement strand
GCGACTCGTCGACGCCGGACACCACGACCGAGGGCTCGACGCCGGCCGCCCGCAGCGTCGCGAGCCGGGCCGGCGAGGCCGAGGCCAGCACGAGACGGGTCACGCCCGGGAGTCTCCCAGACCGGGGCGGCGGCTACCCTACGCCGGTGCCCGCAGCCGCCCTCCCGACCCCGCACGGGGGCTCGCCGTCGATCCTGCAGCCCGACTACTGGTGGTATCGCGCGCGCTCGGAGATGCTGCGCACCGCGCTCGAGCCGTACGTCGGCTCGCCTCGGCGGCTGCTCGACGTCGGGAGCGCCGACGGGCCGAGCGTCGGCTGGTTGAACGCTCCCCAGAAGGTCTCGCTCGACCTCGACCCCCGCGGGCTCCGGCCGCCGAGCGGCATCTGCGGGTCGCTGCTGGCGCTGCCGTTCGCCGACGCGAGCTTCGACGTGGTCTCTGCCTTCGACGTGATCGAGCACTGCGACCCCGAGCAGGACGCCCTCCACGAGCTCCACCGGGTGCTGGCACCGGGTGGCCGGCTGCTGGCCTCCGTGCCGGCGTACCAGTGGGCGTGGAGCGATCACGACGTCGCCAACGGCCATCACCGTCGCTACACCAGGGGCCGCGCCGTCGCGGCCCTCGAGGCCTCCGGCTTCGAGGTACGACGAGCGACGTACGGCTTCGCCGGCGTCTTCTCGATGTTCGTGGGGGAGCGGGCCCTGCGCGGCGTGCGGCAGCGCCTGTCGCGACGCCGGACGACGGGCCCGGCCGACGTGGTCGCCGTCCCGCAGGTGGGGCGCACCACGGAGCGGGTGCTCCTCGGCCTGTGCCGGTGGGACGAGCGCGTGCTCGCCCACCGTGACCTCCCGTTCGGCTCGTCGGTGTTCCTGGCGGCGGTCCGGCCGTGAGCCGACCCTCGGTGCGGGCCGAGGCGGCGTGGACGACCGCCGCGGCGCTCACCGTCGTCGTGGCGCTCGTGGCGCTGCTCCCGGGCGACCACCGGTACTTCTGGTACGGCGACACCCCGGCGGCCTACTACGGCTGGTGGTACCACCTCGGTGAGATGGTGCGGCACTGGCAGTGGTCGACCATCGACCCGCACGCCTGGCGGGCGGGCAACATCGCGGCCGAGGGGCAGTGGGGTCTCTGGTCGCCGCTCTCGATCGGCATCGGACTGGTGACGACCGTGGTCCCGGACCTCCTGCTCGTGGCGAGCTGCGTCAAGGTGGGGCTGGCGGTCACCGCCGCGCTGGGCACCTTCCGCCTCGTCCGGTCGTACGACGCGCCCCCGGCCGCGGCGTACGCCGCCGCCGTGGCGGTCCCCATGGGCGGCATGACGCAGTACCTCGACCTCCCGTCCTGGGCGGCCGGCGAGACGATCTGGGCGCTCTTCCCCTGGGTCTGGTGGGCCCTGCGTCGGTGCCTGGTGCGCGGTGCCAACCCCTTCCCGGCGCTGGCGCTGGGCTACCTGCTCGTCACCGTCGGCTACGTCTACGGCACGATCATGCTGGTCGTCCTCCTGCTCGGCTGCCTCTTCGAGTGTCGCCTCCGGGGCGACCGGGTGGCGCTCCTGCGCGCGCTCGGCATCGGGGTGCTGCTCGGTCTGGTCGCGCTGACGGTGTACCTGCCGGGGGTGGCCACCGCGTCGGTGAGTGCGCGGGACCAGAGCTTCGGTCTGTTCAGCGGCGACTTCCGGACCGACCCCCTGTCGATGATCGCCTCGGTGCTGCCCACCGCCGCCGTGCCCGGCACCTCCGCGCACCTCCTGCCCTACGCCTACCTCGGCTGGTTCCTCCCGGCCGTGCTGTGGCTCGACCCGGGTCGGGTCCGGCGCGAGTGGCGGCCGCTCGGCGGACTGCTCCTGGTCACCCTGATGACGTTGCTCATCGTCGACGGTCCCTCCGAGGTGGGCCCGCTCCGCTGGCCGCTCCGGCTCGCGCCGTTCCTCGTCGAGACTCTCGTGGTCGCCCTCGTCGTGACCTGGCACCGGTTCGGGATCCGCCGGCCCTCACCGCGCCGGCTCGCACTGTCCCTGGGCTGGGTCGGCCTCGCGGGCGTGCTGGCGCTGGTGCGAGCGCCGTCGAGGTGGGCCGGACACCTGTGCTCGGTCGCACTCGTGGCCGCCGGCATCGCGCTGCTCTGGTGGCTGGTGCGGAGCGGACGGCTGAGGTGGGTCGCTCCGGCGGTCGGCGTCCTCACGCTGGCGGCGCTCGGCCTGCAGCACGTGGTCTACCCGACCCCACCGTCACCGCAGCGCCACGCCCCGACCGAGGTCTCGACCTACCGCTCGGCGCTCGCCGGCGCGGTGGGTGACGTGCTCCAGGTCGGCGCGACCGACGATCTCGTGCAGCGCGACCCCCGGGCCGCGCACTACCTCCCGCTCGGCTCCGCCTGGTACCTGAACCCCCACCCGATCCAGAACACCTACACCGCGGTCAGCCACCGGGCGTACAAGGAGCGGTACTGCGTCTACTACGAGGGCGACACCTGTGGCGGCCTGCTCCACACCCTGTTCTCGACGGAGCCGACGACCGGGATGAGGCGGGTCGACCTGCTCGGGGTGAGCTCGCTGCTGCTGATCCGCCACAGCTACTCGGCGCACCGCCTCTCGCACCCGCCCGCGGGTTGGCGAGTCACCTCGCAGACGCCGTACTCCGTGCTGTGGACCAGGCGGCACCCGGTCCCGGGTGCCGGCGGCGTGGCGTGGACGTCGCCGGGTCTGTCGCTCTCGGCGGTCGACGTGGGCACGTCGGGTACGTCGTTCCGGGTCGACCACGTGCGGTCCACCGGCGGCACGGTGGTGCTGAGCCTCCTCGACTGGCCGGGCTACCACACCGACATCGGCTCCCTGGCCGACCCCGTCGACCGCTACCTCGTCACCGTCCGGCTGCCGGCCTCGGCGCAGGGGGAGGTGGTGCACGTCGACTTCGCACCACCGTGGTGGCACGTCGAGCTGGGGGCGTGGGTGCTGGCGCTGCTCGTGGGGGGTGCGTGGTCGGTCGCCCATGGCGCGCGTCGGCGGAGCGAGCCGCGGGCCTGACCCTCAGTGTGCGGAGACCAGGGTGGCGACGGTGCGGCCCTTCTTGTTCGTGAAGGTCAGCTCGCTCCCCTTGCCGTGCGCCTCCACGTCGACGCGGACGGCGTGCCCGAGCGCCGCGCGCAGGGAGCGGCCGGGGCACCGTGAGGGGATCGGCGTGGTGGTCCGCTGCAGGTGGAAGGCGTGGTCGACGTGGATCGAGTAGCTGCCGAGCGCCACGTGGCAGCGCTTGGTCGTGAGGTGACCGGCGGAGAACTCCACGCGGTCGGCCCGGACGCGCCTGCCGTGGCTCAGCGGGATCCAGGGCTTGTCAGCGACCTTCGCCGGCAGCGCCGTGTCGATGGTGTGGTGGATGACGGACTCGGCCTTGTCCTTCGCCCACTTGACGCCGAGCCCGCCGACGACGGCCACGACCGCGAGCACCACGATCACCTTGATCACCCGAGACACCTCCGATGGGGTTCGAGCAGAGGCTAGGTGATCTCGCCGGCCACCGTCCGGCGAACCGCGAGATCGCCGTCAGCGCGTCACCGGGGGAGCGCCGAGGCGCGCCACCCGTCCGGACGGTGACGGAGGACGACGCGCTGCAGCCGGCGTGGCGCGTTCCAC
>JBAUWD010000590.1:0-5008 GCA_049583575.1 Nocardioides sp. | reverse complement strand
TCGTGGCCCAGGTCGTCGCTGTCGGCCGAGCCGGTCAGCACGACGCCGTAGTCGCGCAGCGCAGCCTCCGGCGACACCTTGCCCCAGACCACGTCGCGGACCACGAGCACCGGGTCTCGCTCGAGCGGGTCTCCCCAGCCGCCACCGCCCGTCGTACGGATGCGGATCACCTCGCCGGCCCGCACCGGCTCGGCGTCGGCGAGGGCGTCCACCTCGCGCTCGTGTGGCCCGCCCGGGTCGACGGTCACCTGGAAGGGCCTTCCGGCCCGGCCGCCGTCGACTCCCCAGCACGACAGGATCGAACGGTCGGCGATGGACATGAAGTGGGCGTCGCGGAGCATCCGGACGTGCTTCTCGTAGCCCAGCCCTCCGCGGAACCTGCCGGCGCCGCCGCTGTCGACGGCCAGGGAGAGCACCTCGACCCGGAACGGGAACCTCGCCTCGGTGAACTCGGTCGGCAGGTTCCGCGAGTCGGGCACCACGTGGATGGTGTCCTCGCCGTCGGCGTAGTAGCGACCACCCGACCCGCCGCCCAGCACCTCACGCATCAGGTAGGGGCGGCCGGCGTCGTCCTCGCCGTACACGCCGGTGTAGCGGATCGTCTCCTGGTCGGCCGGCATCCGGCCGTCGACGGCCTTCGCGAGCACGCCGGCCAGCACGCCGAGCAGCCGGAGGATCACGAAGGTGCGCGCGTTCGTCGGCGCCGGGAAGACCGGCGTCAACAGGGTGCCCGGCTCGGGGAACCGCATCTCGATCAGGGGTACGACGCCCTCGTTCACGTCGAGCTCGGCCATCCGCTCCGGCGTCTCGGCGAGGTTGCGCAGGATCGGCGCGAGCCACTTCTTCAGGAAGACCCCGTCGCTGTAGTCGCCACAGTGGTTGATCGGACCCTTCGCCTGCGGCCCCGTGCCGTCGAAGTCGAGCACCAGCCGCTCGCCCCCGGGGTCGTCCGCCGCGGTGCGGGTGAGGGTGATCCGCTGGGTGTGCAGCCGCGGCTCGTCGACGCCGTCGTGCTCGGCGTAGTCCTCCCAGACCCAGGTGCCGACCGGGATCTTGGCCAGGATCTCGCGGCGGTACGTCGTGGTGGTGCGGTCGAGGATCGCGTCGAAGCAGGCCTCGACCTCGGCGACGCCGTACCGCTCGAAGAGCTCGCCGAGCCGGCGCGCACCCATCAGGCAGGCCGAGCACTCCGCATCGAGGTCGGCGGCGAGCGACTCGGGCATCCGGGAGTTGCGGGTCATGATCGCCAGTGCCGCCCGGTTGGGGACGCCGGCGTCCCAGAGCCGGATCGGCGGCACCATCAGGCCCTCCTCGAACACCGTGGTCGCCGCGCTCGGCATCGAGCCCGGCACCGCGCCACCGATGTCGTCGTGGTGCCCGAACGCCTGGACGAAGGCGACGACGCGGCCGTCGTGGAGGACCGGCACGGTGACGCACAGGTCGGGCAGGTGCCCGATGCCGCCCTCGGAGCGGTAGACGTCGTTGTGGAAGAAGACGTCCCCGTCGCGCATCTCGTCGATCGGGAAGTCCCGGGCCACCGGGTGCACGAGCGCCGAGTAGGAGCGGCCGGTGAGCTTGCGCAGCAGCCGGTCGTGGATGCCCGCACGGAAGTCGTGCGCGTCGCGGATCATCGGGCTGCGGCTGGTGCGGGCGATCGCGGTCTCGACCTCCGCCTCGACGCTGGCCAGCGAGCCCTGGACGATCTCGACGAGCACCGGGTCGGCACTCGCGCCGGCGTCGTCGGTCAGGTTCCCGTAGGGGAACTGCGTCGGGACCCGGCGGCTCATCGTCGTACTCCCCCGGCCTGGACCGTGGAGACCACGAGGAGGTTGCCGAAGTCGTCGACGGTGGCGCGGAAGCCCGGATGCAGCGGCACCGTCGAGCCGTACTCCTCGATCACCGCCGGCCCCTCGACCGTCGTACCGGGCGCGAGGTCGGGCCGCCAGAGGAGCGGGGTGTCGACGTACCCGGCCTCGGCGTCGAAGCAGACGGGTCGGGTGACGGGTGGTTTCGAGACAGGCGCCAGGGCGCCTTCCTCAACCACCGGAGGTCGAGGGGGTCGCTCTGCGACCGTCTCGAACCCCCCGGAGCGGCGCCGGATCTGCGGACGCGTGATGGGTCCGATGCCGCTCACCCGCAGGTTGACCCACTCGACCTGCTGCGCCGGGTCGCCGGCGAAGTCGTACCCGTACAGACCGCGGTGCTCGGCGTGGAAGGCGGCCGCCACCTCGTCGAGCGCCGCCCGGTCGAGGACGCCGCCGGGCACCGGCACGCGCACCTCGAACGCCTGGCCGAAGTAGCGCAGGTCGGCGGTCCGCTGGAGCACGTGGCTCTCGTCGGCGAAACCCTCCCGGAGCAGCGCGTCACGCGCCCGCCCCGCCAGTGCGTCGTACGCCGCCTCGAGGGCACCGAGGTCGACCGCCTGGTCGAGGGCGACCTGGGTCTGCACGTAGTCGTTCTTGACGTCGACGGTGAGCAGGCCGAAGGCCGACACGTTGCCCGGGTCGGGCGGGACCAGGACGGTCGGGATGCCGAGGACGTCCATCAGGCGGCACAGGAGCAGCGAGCCCGAGCCGCCGAAGGTGGTCAGGGTGAAGTCGCGGACGTCGAGCCCGCGCTTGACCGTCACCTGCCGCAGCGCGTTGGCCTGGTTCCACGCGGAGATCTCCAGGACCCCCGCGGCGGCCGCCTCGGGCGGGAGGCCGAGCCGGCCGGCCAGGTCGTCGACCCCCTTGCGCGCCGCGTCGACGTCGAGCGGGATCTCCCCACCGAGCAGGTGCGGCGGGATGCGCCCCAGCACGAGGTGCGCGTCGGTGATCGTCACGTCGGTGCCGCCCCTGGCGTAGCAGAGCGGCCCGGGGTCGGCACCTGCCGACCGTGGCCCGACCTTGAGCGCGCCCTCGGGCGAGAGCCACGCGATCGAGCCGCCGCCGGCTCCGACCGTGACCACGTCGATCATCGGGATCTTGCTGGGGAAGGCGCCGACCCTGCCCTCGGTGGTGAGCGTCGGCTCGCCGTCGACCACCACGGACACGTCCGTGGACGTGCCGCCTCCGTCACAGGTGAGCACCCGGTCGAACCCCGCGGCCCGCGCGATCAGGGCCGCGCCCAGGGCTCCCGCGGCGGGGCCGCTGAGCACGGTGGTGATGGGCTGGTGCACGACCTCGTCGGCGCTCAGGACGCCGCCGTTGGACTTCATCACGTAGAACGGCACGCGGCGTGCGCCGGCCCGCTCCGCGTCGGTCGAT
Source organism: Nocardioides sp. (assembly GCA_049583575.1). Classification (GTDB taxonomy): domain Bacteria; phylum Actinomycetota; class Actinomycetes; order Propionibacteriales; family Nocardioidaceae; genus Nocardioides. The sequence goes on along the minus strand of JBAUWD010000590.1, from coordinate 1,760 downwards.
CCCGTCGGGACCACGTAGTCACCGAGCCGTCGGCTGATGTTCGCGACGTACGACGAGAGGCGCGGCTTCACCGCCGCGTCGACCAGTGTGGTCATCGCCCGTTCGTACTCGCGGTACTCCCGCAGCACCTCGCTGCTGATGCTCACCACGGCCCCGGGGTGCTCCTCGGCGAGGATCGCTCGCATCCGCTCCTCGTGCTCGGGGTTGGCGTAGGCGTGCAGGAAGCACACGCCGAGCGTGTCGACGCCGCGGTCGCGGAACCACCGGGCGACGACCCGGGCGCCCGCCTCGTCGAACGGCCGCACCTCGGCGCCGGTGAAGTCGAGCCGCCCGCCGACCGACCGGACCAGGTCGCGGGGCACGATGCGCGGCGGCTTGACCCAGAAGTAGGAGTTGCCGTAGCCGTCGGGCACCGACTGCCGCGCGATCTCGAGCATCGCGTCATACCCCTCGGTGGTGACGAAGCCCAGCCGGTCGACCTTGCCCTCGAGGAGCTGGTTGGTCGCGACCGTGGTGCCGTGGCTGACGGCGGTGATCGCGCCGCCGTCGACCGGGCCGTCGGGCCCGCCCAACAGCTCGAGGACCTTGTCGATGCCGGCCAGGAACCCGTCGGCGGGGTCGGCCGGCGTCGAGGGCGTCTTGGTCGTGACCAGCTCACCGGTGTCTTCGTCGAGGGCGACGACGTCGGTGAAGGTTCCGCCGGTGTCGATCCCGATCCGCACCCGGCGCCGCCGCCCATGCTCCATGGGTCGATTCAAGCAGCACCCGGACGTGGCAGGCAGGGCCCGCGAGGCGGGCGGTTCGTCCACCTGACCTGGGGCGACCTGTCGGGCGGCTTCGAGACGTTCCGGCGCGCGAAGCCGATGCTCTCCGAGGCGGACCCCTCGGTGGAGCGCCGGGGCCGGCTGACGATCAGGCGTCCGGCGGCCGCTCGTTGTAGACCCCGGCCGCCTCCTGGCCGCTCAGGCGCTGGATCTCGGCCATCACCTGGTCGGTGATCTCGCGGCGCGCCTTCCCCGGGGGTACGCCGTCGTACCGGCCGCGGACGTCGATCGGCGCACCGAACGCGACCGTCACCTTGACGATCCGGGGCCGGCGCCGGCCGACCGGCTGCACCCGGTCGGTGCCCTGCAACCCGACCGGCACGATCGGCGCGCCGGACGTGAGTGCCAGCTGTGCGACCCCGGTACGCCCGCGGTACAGCCGGCCGTCCCGGGAGCGCGTGCCCTCGGGGTAGATGCCGAACGCGCCGCCGCCGGCGAGCACGCCGAGCGCGGTGTCGAGGCTGGCGATCGCCGCCTTCGAGTCGTCGCGGTCGACGGGGAGTGCGCCGAGCGCCTCGTACCACGCCTTCGCGAAGCGACCCTTGAGACCCGGCTGCTCGAAGTAGTCGGACTTCGCCAGGAAGGCCACCGGTCGGGGCACGATGATCGGGATGACGACGCTGTCGATGAAGCTGAGGTGGTTGCTGGCGAGGATCACCGGCCCCGTCGGCGGCACCTGGTCGAGCCCGGTGACGGTGGGCCTCCACACCGCCTTGGCCAGCGGAGGGACGACCGAGTGGAGGAGGCCGTAGAGCACCCGCCCATCTTGCCCCCACCGGGCAGCCGCGCCGAGCCGGGGTCTCAGCGGTGCCAGAGGTACGGCGTCGTGGTGGTGACCGCGACCAGCCCGGACCGCTCCAGGATCGGCCGCGACATCGCCGTGCAGTCGCTGTGCAGGTAGCGGACGCCCGCGGCCAGGGCCGCACGCGCCCGCGC
>JBAUWD010000589.1:0-3586 GCA_049583575.1 Nocardioides sp. | reverse complement strand
GGATCGCCCAGGCGGCGCTGGCGCACGCGGTCGCGTACGCCGGCCAGCGGCGCCAGTTCGGCAGGCTCATCGGTGAGCAGCAGGGGCTGCAGTTCCTCCTGGCCGACATGGCCGCGGAGGTCGAGCGGGCCCGCGCGACGTACCTCCTGGCGGCGCGGCTCAAGGACGCCGGGCGCCCCTACGCGCGCCAGGCGAGCATCGCCAAGCTGACGGCCACGGATGCGGCGATGCGGGTCACCACCGACGCGGTCCAGGTGCTCGGGGGCAACGGCTACACGCGCGAGTACCCCGTCGAGCGCCTGTTCCGCGACGCCAAGGTCACCCAGATCTTCGAGGGCACCAACCAGATCCAGCGGATGGTGATCGGGCGCGACCTGCTGCGCTGACCCGGTCACGAGGCGGGGGCGTCGCCGGTGATCAGCTCGTCGGGCTTCCGGGTCAGGACGTGGTCGATGTAGTCGCGGGCGGTCTCGAAGATGCCGATCTCGTGGCCGGCGCGCTCCGAGAGGTACCACCGGTGCACCAGGATCTCGTGGAAGATCTCGGCCGGCGCGAGCTTGCCGCGCGCCTCCGGCGGCACCATCGCCATGATCGGCTCGAAGATCTCGGTCAGCCAGCGGTTGGCCGCCAGCGACTTGTCCTCGCGGCCGAGGTCCTTGTGGGCGATGAACGCCGCCATGTCGTTGAGCAGCCGCCGGGCCTGGGCGTCCTCCACGTCGAGGCCGGTCAGCGCCCGCAGCTCGCGGCAGTGGTGACCGAGCTCGACGACCTTGGGCTGGATCCGGACGCGGTCGCCGTCGAAGTCGGTGACGATGTCGATCTCGTCGACGTCGAAGCCGAGGTCGTTGAGGCGCTCGATCCGCTCCTGGATCCGCCAGAGCTCGTCGGCGCTGAACTCCTCCTCGCCGGTCAGCTCGTGCCACAGGTCGTCGTACCGCTTCTGGATCAGCTCGACGATCTCGTCGCCCTCCACGTCGGCGTCGATCGAGCCGCCCGCCTGGAGGTCGAGCAGCTCTGCGAAGACGTTCTCGCAGCCGACCTGGACGTCGTACTCCCGCATCTGGCGCGAGAGCGTCGACCGGAGCTCGCCCGTCTCGGCATCGACGAGGTACGCCGCGAAGCCGCCGGCGCTGCGGCGGAACAGCACGTTGGACAACGAGACGTCGCCCCAGAAGAAGTCGGCCAGGTGCAGCCGGACCAACAGCACCACCAGGGCATCGATGAGGTGGGGGAGGCTCTCGGCCGGCATGCCGTGGGCGAAGAGCGCCCGGTACGGAAGGGAGAACGCGAGGTGCGCGGTCAGCAGTGCGCAGGGCAGCTCCTCGCCCCGGTCGTCCTCGCGCCCGGTGACCACGCCGACGGGCAGCACGGCCGGGAGGCCGAGCCGCTGGAGGTCGCGGAGGAGGCGGTACTCCCGGAACGCCATCTCCTCCTGGGTCTCCTTGATCGCATAGGTCCGCTCGCCGAGCCGGACCATCCGTACGACGTGGCGGCTGAGGCCGCGAGGGAGGGGGACGACGTAGTCCGTGGTCCACTCCTCGAGCGGGACGGACCACGGCAGGCGCACGACGTCCGGGTCGGGCCGGCTGGCCACGATGTGCAGCGCCATGCGCCCAGGCTAGTGCCGGGACGACCCACCCCCGGACGAGCTAGCGCCCCTCGAGGAACACGGCTCCGGGGCCGCGCACGGCCACCGCGTCATCGGGGTTGTTGAGCGCGCACCGCTGCAGGCTCAGGCAGCCGCACCCGATGCACGAGTCGAGGGCGTCCCTGAGCCGCTCGAGCTGCCGGATCCGGGCATCGAGGCGCGGTCTCCACCCCCGGCTGAGCCGGGTCCAGTCCGCCTTGTTGGGCGTGCGGTTGCTGGGGAGCGTGGCCAGCGCCGTCTCGATCTCGTCGAGGGACAGGCCGACCCGCTGGGCCGTGCGGACGAACGCCAGGCGTCGCAGCATCGCGCGCGGGTAGCGTCGCTGGTTGCCCGTCGTACGGCGAGAGGAGACGAGGCCGCGGTCCTCGTAGTAGCGGATGGCGCTCGGTGCCACGCCGGACCGCCGGGACAGCTCGCCGATCGTGAGCTCGGTCATGCTCACCAGCCTGCCTTGACTTCAAGTTGACTTCAACTTGTCTCATGGTGGCCGTGAACGACATCGCACGCCTGCTGGACCTGATGACGGGGGACGAGAAGCACTCCCTCGCGTCGTACTCGACCCTCGACGTGATCCGCGTGCTCTACGAACGCGTGCTGGACGTCTCGCCGGAGACCGTCGACGACCCGCGCCGCGACCGCTTCCTGCTGTCGAAGGGGCACGGGCCGATGGCCTACTACGCGGTGCTTTGCGAGCGGGGGTTCCTCCCCGAGTCGTGGCTGGCCTCGTGGGGCTCGTTCGACTCGCCGCTCGGCCACCACCCGGACCGGAACCTGGTGCCCGGGGTCGAGATCTCCTCGGGCTCACTCGGGCACGGGCTCCCGCTCGGCGTCGGTACGGCGCTCGGCCTGCGCGCGCAGGGGATCGCGTCGCGGGTCGTCGTCCTCGTCGGCGACGCCGAGCTCGACGAGGGCTCGAACCACGAGGCCCTCGAGCTCGCGTCGGCCCTGGGGCTCGACGGCCTGACGGTGGTGGTCGTCGACAACCGCAGCACGAGCTACGCCGTACCGGGCCGGATCGCGGCGCGGTTCGCCACCGAGGGATGGCAGGTGACCACGGTCGACGGGCACGACCACGACGCCCTGGAGAAGGCGCTCTCCGAGCGTGGGGTCGGCGTGCCCAACGCGGTCGTCGCGACCGTGACCGGCGACGACGAGGAGCTGGCGGCATGAGCACGCTGACCCACGACCCGCGCACGCAGTTCGCCCGCACCGCGACCGACCTGCTCGACGAGGACCTGTCGACCGCACTGGTCTGGGCCGAGATCTCCGGACGCTTCTTCGGCGCCGCCGTGCGCCGCCACCCCGACCGGGTGGTCAACGTCGGCATCCGCGAGCAGCTGCTCGTCAACGTCGGTGCCGGGATGGCGCTCACCGGGCTGAGGCCGATCGTGCACACCTTCGGCACGTTCCTCGTCGAGCGCGCCTTCGAGCAGGTCAAGCTGGGCTTCGGGCACCAGGGAGTCGGCGGGGTGCTGGTCGGGGTCGGCGGCTCGTTCGACGCCGCCGGCGCCGGGCGGACGCACCAGGCGCCGGGCGACGTCGCGCTCATGGACACGCTGCCCGACGTCGAGATCCACGCCCCGGGCACGGCCACGGAGACCGACGAGGTGCTCCGGAGCGCGGTCGCCGGCGAGGGGTTGCACTACGTGCGCGTGGTCGAGCAGACCAACGTCGAGTCGTTCGCGGGCCGCGGGCTGCACGTCGTAAGGCGCGGGTCGGGCGCCACGGTGGTGGCGCTGGGGCCGGTGCTCGACGAGGTGCTGGAGGCGACCGCCGGCCGGGACCTGACGGTGCTGTACGCGCACACGGTGCGGCCCTTCGACGCGGCCACGCTCCGGGCCGTGCTGGCGCGGCCCGACGTCGTCCTCGTCGAGCCGTGGCTCGCGGGCACCTCGGCCAGGTGCGTCGCCGACGCCCTCGTCGACGTACCCCATCGCC
>JBAUWD010000588.1:0-2223 GCA_049583575.1 Nocardioides sp. | reverse complement strand
GGTCGAGCCCGTGCCGCTGGTCGAGCCCGTGCCGCTGGTCGAGCCCGTGCCGGCGGTCGAGCCTGTCGAGACCACGGTGCCGGCCACGTCCACCCCGAGGGTGAACGGCGGCTCCGGCCGGAGCTGGTACCGGCCCTTGCTCAGCAGCAGGTCGGGGAACGAGACCCCGACGGAGTGGACCTCGACGAGCACGTCGTCCGGGCCGGGTACGGGCTCGTCGACGTCGACGACGCGGACGTCGGCGGGGCCGGTGGGCGTGAGGACCTGGACGGCGCGCATGGGTCCATCCTGCCGTTCGTGGAACCCGCGCCGACGGCCACCCGTCGAACACGCATGTCGCCTCGACCGGTCCCGGTGGTCCTGGTGCTGCTCGTGGTCGCGGGGTGTGGCGGGCACGGGAGCTCGAACGAGGGGATCAGCGGCCCGCCGCCGCAGATCATCGGCCACCTCGTGGGCATCGGCGGTCCCGCACCTGGAGCACCGCGCCACTGGCCGGGCACCGTCACCCTCACCGACGCCGACGGCGCGTCGACCACGGTCCACACCGACGCACACGGTGGCTTCACGGTGCCGGCCATGAGCGGACCCGGGCACTACGCGCTCACCGGGCTCAGCCCCCGGTACGGCGACGGGACGTACCTGTGCCACGGGGCGCGGGCGATCGACATCGGCGACCACGAGACGATCCACGTCAACGTGCTCTGTCAGCTGAGGTGATCAGCCGACGCGCTCCAACCGGTTCATCTCGAAGTGCATGGGGTCGGTGTAGCCCCAGGTGCCGCCCCAGGTGAAGCCCCAGCTCTGGAAGATCTGCACGACTCGTCGGTTGAGCCGACCGACCGTGCCGCGCTGGTTCTCCGGCACGTTGAGGTCGAAGGCCAGCCCGAAGGCGTGGTTGGACAGGGTCGTCGTACCGGCGATGAACCGCGGGACGTAGCACCCGCCGTACTCACTCGGGTGGATCGCGCCGGCCAGGCCGTCGCCGACGATCTCGTCCAGCGCCGCTCGCAGCTGGGGGAACATCAGGGTGTTGCAGGTCATCGGTCCGATGATCGGCATGGTCTCGGTGGAGATGTGGGAGGCGACCCAGCTCGGCTGCGGAGCGATGCGGCCCCCGCCCAGCACCGAGTAGCTGAACGACCCGACCGCGTCGGCCGCCGTGCCGACCAGGAACGCCGTCTGCACGGTCCCCGGGTCGAGACCGAGCCGGGCGGCGACGTCCATCCGCTGCACCGATGCCTTGCCCCCGACGATGCGCTGGATGGGTCGGCGGATCGAGAGCGGCGTGTGGATCCCGGTCGAGACGAGCAGCGCGTTGCCGCGGCGCATGCCGAGGGTCCTCACCCAGCTGTCGTTGACGACGGCGTCCACCTGTGGGATCTGTGGCGCGTACACGCCGACATGGACCTTCGGCGCGGAGGCGCTGGTGCCCATGCGCACGTAGCCGTCGGCCGGCACCTGCCTGCGGAAGCGGGGACGCAGCGCCATCTCGCCTCCGGCGACGCGGTCCCACTCCTGCTGGAACTGTGCCACCCGGTCGGGGTTGTAGTTGCGGAAGGTCGCCGGGTCGACGGCGGCCACGTTGATCGCGTGGTCGTCGATGCTGACCTGGGCCAGGGAGAAGCGCTCGACGCGGGTCACGCCGTCCACCTTCCTGATCCGCCGTACCATCGCCGCGCTCAGGGGTCGCTGGCGGAAGATCAGCATGTCGGCGGTCCGCAGCGGAGCCCGGAAGCGACCGGGTGCCGCGACCACGTGGGCCGGGTCGCGCGCGGACGTGGCCGGGTCCGACGGGGACGACGACCCGCCGTGGGTAGGAGTCGCACCGGACGGCGCGGAGGACGCCTCCGGGGAGCCGCTGCCGCAGGACGCGAGCAGGAGCGCGATGCCGACGCACGCCGCGATCGAGAGCCCCGGACGGCCGCGTGCCATGGTCGACAGGGTAGTTGGGAGCCCTCAGTGACCGGGCTCGGGACAGTCGAGCTGGATGGCCGGAGGATGCTCCTCGTCCCTCGTCGGACGGACGACGGGGCCCGCCGGGATCGTGAACCACGAGAGCAGCCCACCGACCGCCAGCAGCCCGGCGCAGATCAGCAGGGCCCTGCCGAACGCGTCCCCGAAGGCGGTGGGGTCGGCGTACTCGTCACCCGACAACCCCACCGCCACCGGGAGCGCGGCCACCGCGAAGAGCGAGCCGGCCCGCGCGACGGCGTTGTTGACGCC
>JBAUWD010000587.1:0-2013 GCA_049583575.1 Nocardioides sp. | reverse complement strand
GATCTGCTGCGCGATCGCCTTCACGCTCCTCGCGCTGCTCTCACGCGGGGCGGTCGGCCCCGGCCGGATGGCGCTGGTCGGGCCGTTCGCCTTCCAGGTCCTCCTCCACGGCATCGCCACCTTCGGCCTCGGCGGCCTGGTGGGCTCGATGGCCGCCACCTGGCAGGCCCGCCGGCGCGCCTGACGGATCAGCTCGGAGAGCTGACCATCACCGGCCGGTAGCCGACCCGCATGGTGTCCCCGGCGCGGCCCACGGCCGCGACCCGGCCGTTCGAGGTCTGCCGGAAGTCGGCGTTCGGCGGCAGCGGCACCCGGGCCCCGTGCCGTGGGTTCCAGTAGATCCGCCGGACGCCGCCGGCGTAGTGGACGACGCAGGTGAAGGTGCCGTTCTTGTCCTGGGCGCACGGCCGCTTCCCGTCGGTGCCGGTCAGGCGTCCCTTCAGCCACTCCGCGGCCGTGGCCACGGCCTGGCCCGCCGGCGTGATCTGGTCGGGTGAACCGGGGGTCGACAGCAGCGTGTTGCCCAGCGTGCCGCCGCCCTCCGACTCGGGCAGCCGGCCCCAGTCGTAGCGGTACCAGAAGACCCGCGACAGCCCGCGTGCGGCGCCGAGGAGGTAGGTCCGGATCACGTTGGCGACCTGACGACGCTCCGAGATGGGGTCGGCCGAGAGGTGACCGGGTGTGCCCGTCTGCACGCCGTAGTTGATCTCCGTGGCCCACAGCCCCTTGCTGTCGGGCACCCCGGCGGAGCTCAGCCGCTTCCGGACGTCGCCCAGCAGCGCCATGGCGTCCTCGGGACCTCCGGTACGGCCGCCGTACGTCGGCATCGGGTAGAGGCTCACGGCGTTGACGTCGTAGTAGTGCGAGACGGGCTTCCCGCCGACGCGCTGCGCCTGGTAGCGCGAGAACCACGTGCGCTGCGAGGTGAGCCGCATCGCGAAGGACGGAGCCACGACGGTCGCGCCCGGGTCGACCTGGCCGCGCACGGAGTGCACGATCCTGGTGAGCTGGGCCAGCTGGTACGGCGTACCGGTCCAGAACGTCCGCACGTTGCCCTCGTTCCACACCTGGTACGCCGAGATGCCGCGCTCGCCGTTGAAGTCGCGGTAGCGGGTCATCACGGCGCGTACGTAGTCGCGGTAGTGGGCCAGCAGCCGCGGGGGGAGGGACTCGGCGTCGCTGTAGAACGAGGGGGTCATGGCCAGGACGAGGGTCACCTGGACGCCGTGCTCCTGGGCTCCGGTGACCAGGCTGTCGAGGCGGGTCCAGTCGTAGACGCCCGGTGAGGTCTCGATGTCCTTCCAGGTCACGAACGCGTCCCAGAGCCGCAGCGACCCGAACGGGAGGCGGCCGTAGGCCTGCTGCGAGGCGTCGTGCATGCCGAAGAACGCCGGGGAGACCCGGACCGAGGGGAACGGGCTCGATGCCCGTGCGTGCGCGGTCGACGTGTGCTGCGAGGTGGCGGCGGGCGCGGGGCCGGCCAGCGAGGCGAGGACGCCGGCGAGGACCAGAGTGGTCAGTGCGCGGGCCCGCAGGCCCTTCCACGAGCCGAGGACGCGGTGCGTGAGCCGGGGGAACGTGTCACGCGATGCCGAGCGGGTACCGAGAGGGGTGGACACGGGGGTGCCTTTCTGCGTATCCCCCTTCTTCGTCTCACTTCCCCAGTGGCCGGTGCCGGACCGGATCTTCTCCCCAGAAGCCGTTGACCGAGACCGTGGGTGCTTTCGTTGCCTCACACAACCACGTCGTGAGGCTCCGTGGGCCGGTTCTGCGCACCTTTTCCCCGCCGCGACCCGGTTTGGGCAGGATGTGCCACGCGGGCATGCCCCAGAAGGACTAGCGGTCGGCCGCGCACCGTAGTCATCGGGTGCCGGCCGCAGCGGCGGTCGAGAGGCGGGAGCCGCGCCCTAGACTGCGCGCCGTGTCCGGTCCGCTGCGCGTCGTCGTCCTCGTGTCCGGCTCCGGCACCAACCTCCAGGCACTGCTCGACGCCGCCGCCGACCCGTCGTACGG
>JBAUWD010000586.1:0-5572 GCA_049583575.1 Nocardioides sp. | reverse complement strand
GGTACAACACGGCGATGACCACGTTCATGAGTGTCGGCCTGCCGACCACCGCGACCATTCACTCCGCGATCGGCGACTCGAGGCTGCCTGCGGGACTGACCGACGCCGACGCCGAGCGGATCGCTGCCGCGATCGCGGCCGCCCGCACTGAGACCACTCGGCATGTCTATGCGTTGATCTGGGCCCAGTGGGACCGCTGGTGCGCCTCGCGCGGGACTCCTGCGCTGCCCGGGGATCCGTTTGGCCCTGTGCGCCTACCTGACTGAACGTGCCGCGGCAGGCAAAGCCAACGGCACCCTCAACATGACCTGTGTCGTGGTCCGGCACGTCCACCGGATGACCGGCACGCCGGATCCCGTTGCCTCCGAGGCCGTCCGCCAAGTACGCCGCGGGCTCATCCGCACCTACGGCGCCGCACCCCGACGCCTGGCCCGCCCGCTCACGGTCGAGGAGATCCGCCAGATCGTCACCGGCATCGACCGCACCACCCCAATCGGCGCACGTGACACTGCGATCCTCCTGCTCGGCTACGCCTCCGCGATGCGCTGCGCCGAGCTCGTCGCCCTCACCCTGACCGACGTCGAGCATCAGCCCGCCGGGCTCCTAATCCACATCCGACAGTCCAAGACCGACCAGGAAGGACACGGCCAGGTCGTCGCCGTCGTCCACGGACAACACGCCACCACCGACCCCGTCGCCGCCCTCAACGCCTGGCTGATTGTCCGCGGGCAGACACCCGGGGCACTGTTCACCCGGATCTGGGCCAGTCCTGTCAGCCAGCAACAACTCGGACCCGACGTCGTTGCCCGCATACTCCGCGCCCGCGCCATCGCCGCGGGACTCGACGGCACCCGGATCACCGCCCACTCCCTCCGCGCGGGCCACGCCACCGCAGCCGCGATGGCCGGCGTCCCGCTCGACCGGATCGCCGCCCAGACCCGGCACAAGGACCTCACCGTCCTGGTCAACTGCTACATCCGCCCGCTCGAAGCCCTCGCCAGCACCTCGAGCAAGGACCTCGGCCTATGACGCCCGTGACCGTGCCTCAGGCATCGGGACCTCCAGCAGCTGGGTGGATCCGACAGCGCGCGTATCGAGTCCAACCAGGCGTTCAGGGAGCCGACGGCCCTTCGGTCGAGCGCAAGGACAGCGTGACCCCGGCGCTGGACCTCCTGGGCCTAGGATCGTGCCAGTGCCGTTGGCACGGGTCTCCAGGAGGCGTCGATGGCCGAGTCAGAGCGCGACCTCACCCCTGTGGCCCCGCTCGGCCAAGCCCGGCTGCGCTCCGGCCCGGTGCGGGCGCAGCGTCCGGTGTACGTCGATCTGTTGCCGCCGTGCAACAACGTCTGCCCGGCCGGCGAGAACATCCAGGGTTGGTTGGGGCACGCCCGGGTCGGTGAGGACGAGGAGGCCTGGAGGCTGCTGACGGACGACAACCCGTTCGCGGCGATCCACGGTCGCGTCTGCTACCACCCGTGCGAGACCTCCTGCAACCGCAAGGAGCTCGACGGGGCCGTGTCCATCCATGGGGTCGAGCGCTATCTCGGTGACCTGGCCAATGAGCGGGGCTGGCAGTTCCGGGGGCCCGAGGTCCGCAGCGGGCGGCGGGTGCTCGTCGTCGGCGCCGGCCCGTCCGGCCTGTCCGCGGCATACCACCTGGCCCGGCTCGGACACGAGGTCGTCGTCCGTGACAACGGGCCGCAACCGGGCGGGATGATGCGCTACGGCATTCCCGCCTACCGCCTGCCGCGCGACGTCCTCGACGCCGAGGTCGCCCGGATAGCGGCGCTGGGCGTCGTCTTCGAGCAGGACCACCGGGTCACGGACCTCGAGGCCGAAAAGGAGGGCTTCGACGCGGTCTTCGTGGCGGTCGGCGCCCACCTGAGCAAGCGGATCGACATCCCCAACGGCGACGCCGGCCGGATCGTCGACGCGGTGAGCTTCCTGCGCGGCGTCGAGTCCGGCGAGCAGGCGCCGCTCTCCGGGAAGGTCGCGGTCTACGGCGGCGGCAACACCGCGATGGACGCCGCCCGGGTCGCCCGCCGGCTCGGTGCCGACGACTCGATCATCGTCTACCGCCGGACCCGGGACCAGATGCCCGCGCACGAGGAGGAGGCCGCGGACGCGGAGGCTGAGGGCATCCGGATCAACTGGCTCCGGACGATCAGCTCGATGGGCGAGGGTGACCTGACCGTCGAGGTCCAGGAGCTCGATGACAACGGCCGGCCGCACGGGACCGGCCGATTCGAGACGCTGGAGGCCGACACCGTCATCCTCGCCCTGGGCCAGGAGAGCGACACGGGCTTCCTGAGTGCCGTGCCCGGCGTCGTCCTCGACCGCGACGTCGTCGAGGTCGACCCGACCACGCTCATGACCGGGGCCTCGGGTGTGTTCGCGGGCGGCGACGCAGTGCCGAGCGAGCGCACGGTCACGGTCGGGGTCGGCCACGGCAAGAAGGCGGCGCGAAGCATCGACGCCTACCTGCGCGGCGAGGCGTTCGGCCCCCACCCGAAGCACCCACTGGCGGCGTTCGAGACTCTCAACCTCTGGTACTTCGGCGACCACGACCGGCGGCAGCAGACCGAGCTCGCGCCGGCGACCCGGGTCACCGACTTCCACGAGGTCGTGTCCGGGCTGTCACCAGACGAGGCCCACTTCGAGGCTGGGCGCTGCCTGTCCTGCGGCAACTGCTTTGAGTGCGACGGCTGCTTCGGCGCCTGTCCGGAGGATGCGGTCATCCGGCTCGGCAAGGGCAACAGGTACGCATTCGACTACGACCTGTGTACTGGGTGCAGCGCATGCTTCCGGCAGTGTCCCGTGCACGCCATCGAGATGGTGCCGGAGAGCGAGTTCCCAGCGCCAGGAGCCATCAAGCGGGCGCCGCAGGGCACCGGCACCCGTGGCACGGCGGTCATCCCGGTCCCGGAGGTCTGAAGCATGCGCGGCACCATGGATGGCAACGAGGCGGCGGTCGACGTCGCCTACCGGCTCAACGAGCTGTGCGCCATCTACCCGATCACCCCGAGCTCGACGATGGCCGAGCTCGCTGACGAGTGGGCGACCGCAGGCCGTACCAACGTCTGGGGAACCGTCCCGACGGTGATCGAGATGCAGAGCGAGGGCGGTGCCGCGGGGGCGATGCACGGCGCGCTGCAGGGCGGCGCGCTGAGCACGACCTACACGGCGTCGCAGGGTCTGCTGCTGATGATCCCCAACATGTACAAGATCGCAGGCGAGCTGACCCCGACGGTGTTCCACGTCGCCGCCCGGTCGCTCGCCGCGCAAGGGCTGTCGATCTTCGGCGACCACTCCGACGTGATGGCCGTGCGCCAGACGGGCTTCGCCCTGCTGTCGTCGGCCTCGGTGCAGGAGGCGCACGACTTCGCGCTCGTCGCCCAGGCGGCCACGCTGCGCAGCCGGGTGCCGTTCCTGCACTTCTTCGACGGGTTCCGCACCTCACATGAGATCAGCACCATGGAGCGGCTCGATGACGACGTCCTCCGCGCCCTGGTGCCCGAGGAGCTCGTGCGCGAGCACCGCGCCCGGGCGCTGACCCCCGAGCACCCCTTCATCCGCGGGACCGCGCAGAACCCCGACGTCTACTTCCAGGCCCGCGAGACCGTGAACCCCTACTACGCCCGTCTCGGTGGAGTCGTGCAGGCGGCCATGGACGCCCTTGCCGAGCACACCGGGCGCGCCTACGGGCTGGTCGACTACACCGGGCACTCAGAAGCGACCCGGGTCGTCGTCATCATGGGCTCCGGCGGGGTCGCCGCCCGGGAGACCGTCAGGCACCTGAGCGCCGCCGGACAGCGGGTCGGCGTCCTCGAGGTCCGGCTCTACCGTCCGTTCCCGGCCGCCGACCTCGTCGCCGCCCTGCCGCCGACGGTGGAGGCGATCGCCGTGCTCGACCGGACCAAGGAACCCGGGTCCCAGGCCGAGCCCCTGTTCCTCGACGTGCTCACCAGCCTCAGCGAGGCGCACGCGCGAGGTGACCTCACCACCATGCCGCGCTGCATCGGCGGGCGCTACGGCCTCTCGTCCAAGGAGTTCACGCCGGGCATGGTGGCCGGGATCTTCACTGAGCTGGCCACCGCGTCCCCGCGACCTCGGTTCACTATCGGCATCACTGACGACGTGGGGCACACGAGCCTGAGCTATGACCCCGACTTCGACGTCGAGGACCCGGCAACCCTGCGGGCGGTCTTCTACGGCATCGGGTCCGACGGGACGGTCGGGGCGAACAAGAACACCGTGAAGATCCTCGCCGAGGACCCGTTGGTGCACGCCCAGGCCTACTTCGTCTACGACTCGAAGAAGTCCGGAGGGGTGACGACCTCACACTTGCGCTTCGGTCCGCACCCCATCGCCGCTCCGTGGCTGGTGACCAAGGCCGGGTTCGTCGGGGTCCACGACTTCACGATGCTCGACAAGGTGGACGTCCTGTCCACCGCCCAGGACGGTGCGACGGTGCTGGTCAACGTGCCGCGATCCCCGGACCAGGTCTGGGACGCGCTGCCGGGGACCGTGCAGCAGGCGATCGTCGACCGCGGGCTGCGGCTGTTCGCGATCGACGCCGACGCCGTCGCTCGCGAGGCCGGCCTCCCCGGGCGTACCAACACCGTCCTGCAGACCGCCTTCTTCGCGATCTCCGGGGTGCTGCCCCAGCAGGAGGCCCTGGACCGGGTCAAGGCGACCATCCGCAAGACCTACGGCCGGCGCGGCCGCGAGGTGGTACGTCGCAACGAGGTGGCCGTCGACAGCGCGGTGGCGGCGTTGGCGGAGATCCACGTGCCGGCCACCGGGGGCACCGGACACGCCCTGCCACTCGTCGTACCAGCCTCCGCGCCCGAGTTCGTCCGGACCGTGACCGCCGAGATGATGGCCAGCCGCGGCGACGCCCTGCCGGTGAGCGCGCTGCCGGTCGACGGCACCTACCCGAGCGGCACCACGGCCTATGAGAAGCGCCGGATCTCCGACGTCGTCGCCGAGTGGGACCCCGAGACGTGCATCCAGTGCGGTAACTGCAGCTTCGTGTGCCCGCACAGCGTCATCCGGTCCAAGTACGTCGACGCGGCCGCGCTCGACGGCGCGCCCGAGGGCTTCGCGACGGCGCCGCTCAACGCCGTCGGCCTGCCGCAGGCGGAGTACCGGCTGCAGGTCTATGTCGAGGACTGCACCGGCTGCGGTCTGTGCGTGGAGTCCTGCCCGGTGAGCCCGGCCGATGACCCCACCCGCAAGGCGATCAACCTCGCTCCGCTCGATGACCAGCTGCCCAGCCAGCCGCTCAACGTCGAGTTCTTCGAGGCGCTGCCGGTCAACGAGCGCTCGCGGGTCGACTTCGGGACCGTCCGCGGCACCCAGTTCCTGCTGCCGCTGTTCGAGTTCCCGGGCGCGTGCGCAGGTTGCGGGGAGACGCCGTACATCAAGCTGCTCACCCAGCTGTTCGGCGAGCGTGCGACGGTCGCCAACGCCACCGGCTGCTCCTCGATCTACGGCGGCAACCTGCCCACCACGCCGTGGACCAAGAACGCCGCGGGTCGCGGGCCGGCCTGGTCGAACTCGCTGTTCG
>JBAUWD010000585.1:0-3182 GCA_049583575.1 Nocardioides sp. | reverse complement strand
CCTGTCGACCAGGACGGCGAGCAGCCGACTCTTCGGCCAGGGCTTCTACCTCACCGAGGAGTTCATGGACCTGGCCAAGGCGCGCTACGTGCCCGACGTGACGCGACGGACGGATCCCGCGGTCAGCCCGCTCCTGGGCGAGGTGCCCGCCGGGCTCGCTCCGGCGTACGTCGCGACGGCGGGCTTCGACCCGCTCCGAGACGAGGGCGAGGCCTATGCCCGCAAGCTCGCGGACGCCGGCGTGCCCGTGGAGCTGCGGCGCTTCCCCGACCAGATCCACGGCTTCTTGAACGTCGTCGGAGTCGGCCGCACCGCCCGGGCGGCCGCTGCCGAGATCGCGGCCGGGCTCGCGAGCGGGCTCGGCGCCGGTCAGTAGACCAGCGCCTGCACGCCGTCGGCGAGCACCTCCGCGACGTACGACGGAGCGCCCGCCAGGAGCACCCCTTCGCGCAGGTCGGCCTCGCCGATCCCGCGTCGTACGGCGCACTGGGTGCAGACGGTGACCCTCGCGCCGGCGATCACGGTGGCCAGCAGCTCGGCGAGCGGCGTGGCGTGTGGCAGCGAGACGTCGTCCGCACGCCCCGGCAGGCCGAACCACGCGGCCTCTCCGGTGAGCCACAGCGACACCTCCGCCCCGGCCGCCACGGCGGTGGCGGCGACGGTGAAGCCCTGGTTGCAGCGCTCGAGGTCGTCGGCGCCGGCGGTGACCTTCACGACCAGGGCCCGGGGCATGCGCCCACCCTAGAGCGGCCGCGGACCGCCCTAGACTTCCCGCATGGCGTTCGAGATCCCGGAGAACATCCATCCGCGCTGCGCCCGGCTCGCGTGGCTGATCGGGACCTGGGCGGGCAACGGCCACGGCGAGTATCCCGGGATCGAGCGCTTCCAGTTCGGCCAGGAGATCGTCTACCAGCAGGACGGCCGGCCGTTCATCCACTACTTCAGCCGGTCGTGGATCGTCGACGACGGGGGTGCCTTCGTCCGCGAGGCCGCCCAGGAGACCGGCTTCCTGCGACCGCAGGAGGACGGCACGCTCGAGATGGTCGTGGCCCACAACCTCGGGTTCGTGGAGATCTGGCACGGCGAGGTCCATCCGGACCAGCCGCGGTTCGAGATCGCGACCGACGCCGTCGCCCGCACCGCGACCGCCAAGGAGTACGTCGCCGGGAAGCGGCTCTACGGCTACGTCAACGGCGACCTGCTCTACGCCTTCGACATGGCGTCGATGGGCCACGAGCTCCAGCCCCACACCCATGCCCAGCTCGTCAGGCAGTAGCCCGATGCCCACCGAGTCCGACTGGCGCGAGCGGCTCCGGGAGCGCGGCTACCGGCTGACCCCGCAGCGCGAGCTGATCCTCGGCGCGGTCGAGCGCCTCGGTCACGCGACGCCCGACGAGGTGCTCGCCGAGGTGCGCACCCACTCGACCGCGGTGAACGCCTCCACCGTCTACCGCACGCTCGAGGTGCTGGAGGAGCTCGGGTTGGTGCGTCACGCCCACCTCAGCGACCGCGCGCCGACGTACCACTCGGTGACCGACCACGAGCACTTCCACCTGGTGTGCCGGAATTGTCACCGGGTGATCTCCGTTGAGCCCGATGTGCTCGCTCCCGTCACCGAACGCCTCCTCGCCGACCACGCGTTCACGGTCGACGTCGGGCACCTGACCGTCTTCGGGCAGTGCGGTGAGTGCTCGTGAGCGCCTCTCCGCTCCTGGCGCTGCCCGGGGCCGTCGCGGGAGCCGGCGTGGACGCCGGGGTCGCGGCGCACTACGGCTCGCTGTACGGCGAGCAGACCCTCCTCGAGGCGGGAGAGGGGTTCGTCGACCTCTCGCACCACGACGTCGTTCGCGTCTCCGGACCCGACCGGCTGCAGTGGCTCCACGACCTGACGACGCAGCTCTTCCTCGACCTTCCGGTTCGCACGTGGACCCAGGCGCTGATCCTGAGCCCCCAGGGGCACGTCGAGCACGCCTTCGCCGGGATCGACGACGGGGAGGCGTTCGTTGCGACGACCGAGCCCGGTCGGGCGGCCGCACTCGTCGACTTCCTCGACGGGATGCGGTTCCTGAGCCGGGTCGAGGTGACCGACGCCACCGCCGAGCTGGCGCTGGCCTACCGGGCCTCGGCGGGCCACGAGCTCGTCCCGCGCGCGGCGCTCACGACGTACGCCGAGGCGGCCGGGCCGGCCTGCGGGCTCTGGGCCTACGAGGCGCTGCGCATCGCGCGGGGCGAGCCTCGGCTGGGTCTCGACACGGATGAGCGCACGATCCCCAACGAGGTCGGCTGGATCGGGACGGCCGTCCACCTGGACAAGGGCTGCTACCGGGGTCAGGAGACCGTCGCGCGGGTGCACAACCTCGGCCGGCCGCCACGGCGGCTGACGCTGCTCCACCTCGACGGCTCCGAGAACCGGCTGCCACCGGTCGGCGCCGAGCTCAGGTCGGGCGAGAAGGCCGTCGGCTTCGTGGGCACGTCCGCCCGGCACCACGAGCTCGGTCCGATCGCGCTGGCGATGGTCAAGCGCAACGTGCCGCTCGACGTACCCCTCGAGGTCGACGGCCTGCCCGCCGCCCAGGAGGTCATCGTCGACCCCGAGGTCGGCCTCCACTTCCGCCCCCGCCCCCGTTGAGAGGTCGCGAATGGCGAGTTGAGGGGGCGTGAATGGCGAGTTGAGGGGGCGCGGGTGGCGAGTTGAGAGGGCTGCTTCGGTGACCTCTCGTGTGACCGTTTGTGACGTCTCAACTGACCATTCGCGACCTCTCAACGGGGATGCGGGCGGGCGTACTGGACGTGGGTCGAGGTGTGGGTGAACCCGAGGCGGGAGTACGTCGCGATGGCCGGGTCGTTGTCGGACTCGACGTACAGGATGACCCGGCGTACGCCGAGCGCGGCCAGGTGGTCGAGACCGGCCGCGGTGACGGCGCGTCCGAGACCGCGACCCTGGGCGGCCGGGTCGACGGCGACGACGTACACCTCGCCGAGCCCGGGGGAATGCTGCTTGGTCCAGTGGAACCCCAGGAGACGGTCTCCGGCGTCGGCGACCAGCAGTCCCGCCGGGTCGAACCACGGCTCGGCCATCCGCTCGGCGAGGCCGGCCGCGTCCATCGAGCCCTGCTCGGGGTGGTGCGCGAACGCCGCGGCGTTCACCCGGAGCACCTCCGCCGCGTCGGAGTCGCGGTAGC
>JBAUWD010000584.1:0-6575 GCA_049583575.1 Nocardioides sp. | reverse complement strand
CAACGAGGTGGAGCCCCCCGCCGCCGCGCCACCTGCCGAGCCCGGCCCCGACGCGGGCGGCGACGACGCGACGGGAGCCGCTCCCGCGCAGTGACGCTCCTCCAGATGGCGGCCGTGCTCCTCGCCGGGCTCGCCGCCGGGACCATCAACACCGTGGTGGGGTCGGGAACGCTGATCACGTTCCCGACCCTGCTGGCGTTCGGAGTGGCCCCGGTGACCGCCAACGTCTCGAACACCATCGGGCTGACGCCGGGCGTCGCGTCGGGGGTGTTCGGCTACCGGCGCGAGCTGCACGGCCAGCGCGGCCGGATCATGCGACTCGGCGCCGCGTCCCTCCTCGGCGGGCTGGTCGGCGCGGTCCTGCTGCTCTCGCTTCCCGCCGGCGCCTTCTCCGCGATCGTGCCCGCGCTGATCGTCGTCGGCCTCCTGCTGGTGGTGTTCCAGCCACGCATCTCGGTCTGGGTCGACGCGCGACACGAAGGCATCCGGGGCCACCACGGCCCGTGGTGGGTCGGGCCGGCCGTGGTCGTCTCCGGCGTGTACGGCGGATACTTCGGCGCCGCCCAGGGCGTCATCATCATGGGCATCCTCGGGATCGGCATCGACGACTCCCTGCAGCGGCTGAACGGGCTCAAGAACGTCCTGGCGGGGCTCGTGAACGGCGTCGCCGGGGTGCTGTTCATCGTGGTGGCCCACGTCGACTGGACGGTCGTGGTCCTGATCGCCGTCGGGTCGGTGATCGGCGGTCAGGTCGGGGCGACGTTCGGCCGGCGCCTCTCGCCGCCCGCCCTGCGGGTCTTCATCGTGGTGGTCGGGCTCGTGGCCCTGGGGGCCTTCCTGCTCCGCTGAGTCGCTCAGCGGGCGACGACGGCGTCCGCGTCGACGTACGCCGAGAGCCAGCGGCGCAGCTCGTCGAAGGCGCGCGCCCGCGGCTCCGCGCGCGACAGGAAGACGTCGTGCCGCGCGCCGGGGATGGCGACGTAGGTGATGTGGCGCCCGAGGGACGGCGTCCACCGGCGGATCTGCTCGACGTCGAGCACGATGTCGTGGGAGTGCACGTCCTCGCCCATCTCGGCCGGGTTGGCCGAGGCATGGCTGGACAGCACCAGCGCCGGGAACGGCAGGTCGAGCCCGGCGTGCAGCTCGGCGTGGCCGCGCCGGATCGCCGCCAGCCAGCCGGCGTACGCCGGCCACGACTCGATCGGCTTCCACGCCAGGTCGAAGTCCCACTCGCCGTCGTGGTCGCGGTGCAGGCTGCGCGCGTAGAAGCCGGTGACCGTGCGCGGGATCACCCGCTTCGGCGTACGGCGTGCCAGCTGGGTGATCGCCGGGGTGATCACGTTGCGCAGGAGGGCCGAGCCCTGCAGGTCGAACCACGGCGCGTTGAGCACGACACCGCGGGCATCGGCCCGGCGGTCGTCCGCCCACAGCGAGACCGTGAGCCCTCCGGTCGAGTGACCGCTCAGGACCAGGTGCGGGTGGGTGGCGGTGACCCGCTCCCAGGCGGCGTCGAGCTCGGGGAAGTAGTGGTGCAGGTCGGTGGTGAAGTTCGGCGTCTGGTGGGCGAGCAGCGAGCGGCCGTACTTGCGCAGGTCGAGCGCGTAGAAGTCGTAGCCGTGCTCGTTCCACCACTCGGCGTACGGCGTCTGGAAGAAGTAGTCGGCGAAGCCGTGGACGTGCAGCACCGCCCTGCTGGTACGCCGCCCGGCCGGCCGGCGCACGAGCGTGGCGACGACCGGACCCTCGTCGTCGTCCGGCAGCTCGATCGTCTCGGCGGTGTACGGCGAGCCGAGGACGTCGCGACGGGCCGTGGCTCTCATGCCGCCATTGTGTCAGCGAGGGTCAGCGACGGGCCTCGACGGCCGCCGCGACGAGACCGGCGAAGATGCTGGTGTCGTCGCCGACCTCGGGGTGCCACTGCACGCCGAGACAGAAGCGGGGCCCCGGTCGCTCCATCGCCTCGAGCGAGCCGTCCGCGGCCCAGGCGGTCGCGATGAACCCCGGGTGCGAGACGACCGTCTGGTGGTGGTGGCAGCCGACCTCGAGACGGTCGCCGACCAGGGCCCGCACCCGCGAGCCCTCGGCGGTGGCGACCGGGGTGGCGCCGAAGACGTCCTCGCCGGGGTTGTGGTTCTCGTGCCCGACGAGGTCCGGGGTGTGCTGGTGGAGCGTCCCGCCCGCGGCCACCGCCATCAGCTGCATGCCGCGGCACACGCCCAGGGTCGGCAGCCCGGCCGTGTCCGCCGCCTGCAGCAGCGCCGTCTCGAAGGCGTCCCGGTCCTCGCGCCAGGTGACGGTCTGCGGGTGCGGCTCCTCGCCGTAGCGGCCGGGGTCGACGTCGGCACCCCCGCTGACGACCAGCCCGTCGATGCGGGCGACCACGGCCTCGGCCGCTACGGCGCCGCCCGACACGGGCGGCAGCAGGACGGGTACGCCGCCCGCGGCCAGCACCGCGTCGGCGTACTGCGCGTGGAGCAGGTCGGCGACGGACTCCCACACGCCCCAGCGCGCGGTCTCGCGGTACGTCGTGAGGCCGATGACCGGCATGGCGGGGCCGGAGGTCTCACAGCGGCGTGACGTAGGCACCGG
Source organism: Nocardioides sp. (assembly GCA_049583575.1). Lineage (GTDB taxonomy): Bacteria > Actinomycetota > Actinomycetes > Propionibacteriales > Nocardioidaceae > Nocardioides. The sequence goes on along the minus strand of JBAUWD010000584.1, from coordinate 3,986 downwards.
AGATTCCTCCGTCGACCAGGAACGTGCTGGCGGTGATGAACGACGACTCGTCGGAGGCGAGGAACAGGACGGCACTGGCCATCTCCTCGGGCTCGCCGAACCGTCCCATCGGCACGTGCACCAGCCGGCGGGCGGCCCGCTCGGCGTCCTTGGCGAACAGCTCCTGGAGCAGGGGGGTGTTGACCGGCCCCGGGCAGAGGGCGTTGACGCGGACACCCTGACGGGCGAACTGCACCCCTAGCTCCCGGCTCATCGAGAGCACGCCGCCCTTGGAGGCGGAGTAGGAGATCTGCGACGTCGCCGCGCCCATCACCGCGACGAACGACGCGGTGTTGATGATCGAGCCCGAGCGCTGCTCGATCATGTGGGGCAGGGCCGCCTTGCAGCACAGGTAGACGCTCGTCAGGTTCACCTCCTGGACCCGGCGCCAGGCGTCCAGGTCGGTGTCGAGGATCGAGTCGTCGTCGGGTGGCGAGATCCCGGCGTTGTTGAAGGCGATGTCGACCGCGCCGTACCGCTGCTTGGCGTGCGCGAACAGGGCGTCGACCTGGTCCTTGCTGGTCACGTCGACATGGACGTACGACGCGACCTCCTCGCCGCCCAGCTCGCCGACCAGGCCGTGCCCGCGCTCGTCGTCGATGTCGCCGACGACGACCCTCGCACCCTCCTCGACGAAGCGCCGGACCGTGGCCAGGCCGATGCCCGAGCACCCTCCGGTGACCACGGCGACCTTGCCGTCGATGCGTCCTGTCACGGTGTTCCCTCCCTCGTCGATCGTGGTCCTCTCACGCTCGCCCGACGATCACGTCCTGATGAAGACGTTCTTCTCCTCGGTGAACGCGAACGGCGCGTCCGGCCCGAGCTCGCGACCGAGGCCGGACTGCTTGTAGCCGCCGAACGGCGTCCAGTAGCGCACGCTGGAGTGCGAGTTCACGCTCAGGTTGCCCGCCTCGACGCCGCGCGCCACCCGCAGCCCGCGGCCCAGGTCGGAGGTGTAGATCGAGCCGGACAGCCCGTAGTCGCTGTCGTTGGCCAGCGCGACCGCGTGCTCTTCGTCGTCGAACGGCATCACCGCGACGACCGGTCCGAAGACCTCCTCGCGCCAGATCGCCTCGGTGGTGTCGTGCGACTCGACGACCGTGGGCGGCAGCCACCAGCCCGGGCCGTCGGGTGCCGAGCCGGTGAAGGCCACGGTGGCGCCGTGGAGATGGCGCCGCACGGACTCGCGCTGGCCCGACGAGACCATCGGGCCCATCTCGCTGTCCTCCTCCGCGGGGTCCTTGACCCGGAGGTCGCGCACGGCGGTCTCGAGGCGGCCCACGAACTCGTCGTACGCCGAGCGTTCGACCAGGATCCGCGAGCGGGCACAGCAGTCCTGCCCGGCGTTGTCGAACACGGCGTACGGCGCGCTGGCCGCGGCCGCAGCCACGTCGGTGTCGGCGAACACGATGTTCGCGCTCTTGCCACCGAGCTCCAGCGTCACCTTCTTCACCTGGTCGGCGCAGCCCGCCATGATCTGCTTGCCGACCTCGGTGGATCCCGTGAAGCAGATCTTGCGCACCAGCGGGTGGGTGACGAAGCGCTGTCCGACGACCGAGCCCTTGCCGGTGACCACGGTCAGCACCCCGGGTGGCAGCCCGGCCTCGACCGCGAGCTCGCCGATGCGGAGGGCGGTGAGCGGAGTGATCTCCGCGGGCTTGAGCACGACCGCGTTGCCGGCCGCGAGCGCCGGCGCGAAGCCCCAGCCGGCGATCGGCATCGGGAAGTTCCACGGCACGATCACGCCGACCACCCCGAGCGGCTCGTGGAAGGTCAGGTCCACACCTTCGGGGACCGGGATCTGCCTGCCGAAGAGGCGCTCCGGCGCGGCCGAGTAGTAGTTCAGGCAGTCGCGCACGTTGCCCGCCTCCCAGCGGGCGTTGCCGATGGTGTGGCCCGCGTTGGTGACCTCGAGCCGGGCGAGCTCCTCCACGTGCTCGTCGACGGCGGCCGCGAAGGCCCGGAGCAGCCGGGCGCGCTCCCCGGGTGCGACCGCACGCCAGACCAGGAAGGCCTCGTGGGCCCGCTGGACGGCCTCGTCGGTCGTGGCGAGGTCGGCCGACGGCACCTCGGTGAAAGGCTCGGCGGTGACCGGGTTGATGAGGGTGGTCGTCATCACATTCTCTCGAACCCGCGGGCCAGCTCCCAGTCGGTCACGGCCGCGTCGAAGGCGGCGAGCTCGACGTCGGCCATGTTGGTGTAGTGGTCGACGACGTCGTCGCCGAACGCCGTCCGAGCCAGTGCCGAGCCGTGGAAGGCGTCGCGGGCCTCGCGCAGGGTGTGCGGCACGTGCTCCTTGTCGGAGAGGTAGGCGTTTCCGACCAGCTCGTCCTCCAGCTCGAGCTCGTTCTCGATGCCGTGCAGCCCTCCGGCCAGCATCGCCGCCAGGGCGAGGTAGGGGTTGACGTCGCCACCGGGCAGCCGGTTCTCCATCCGGGCGCTCGGACCGTGGCCGACGAGGCGCACCGCGCAGGTGCGGTTGTCGACGCCCCAGGCGATCGCGGTCGGTGCGAACGAGCCGGCCGCGAACCGCTTGTAGGAGTTGACGTTCGGGGCGTAGAAGAGCGTGAGGTCGTGCATGGTCGCGAGCACCCCGGCGACGAACCGGTCGTAGAGCCGGGTGCGGCCGCCGTCGTCCCAGAAGACGACGCTCTGCTCACCTCTGGCGTCGACGCCGCGCAGCGACAGGTGGATGTGGCAGGAGTTCCCCTCGCGCTGGTCGTACTTCGCCATGAAGGTGATCGCCTGTCCGCGCTGCGCCGCGATCTCCTTCGCCACCGTCTTGTAGACGCTGTGGTTGTCGGCGGTGACGAGCGCGTCGGCGTACAGGAAGCCGACCTCGTGCTGGCCGAAGTTGCACTCGCCCTTGGCCCCCTCGACGTCGAGGCCCGCGGCGTACATCGTGTTGCGGAGGTCGCGGAGCAACGGCTCGGCCCGCGCGGTGCCGAGGATCGAGTAGTCGACGTTGTACTGGTTGACCGGTGCGAGTCCGCGCCAACGGAGGTCGTGGGCCTGCTCGTACGACGTGTCGAAGGCGATGAACTCGAGCTCGGTGCCGGCCAGCGCGACCATCCCGTGGTCGGCCACCCGGTCGAGCTGTGCCTTCAGGATCGTGCGCGGCGACTGGACCACGGGCCGGTGGTCGAGCCACACCAGGTCGCACTGCACGAGGGCGGTGCCGGGCAGATGGGGGAGCAGCCGGATGGTGTCGTAGTCGGGCACGAACTCCATGTCGCCGTAGCCCTTCTCCCACGAGGAGATGGTGTAGCCGTCCACGGTGTTCATGTCGATGTCGACGGCGAGCAGGTAGTTGCAGCCCTCGGTGCCCGCCTCCAGCGCCACGTCGAGGAAGTAGCGGGAGTGCAGGCGTTTGCCCTGCAGCCGGCCCTGCATGTCGGTGAAGGCGAGCACGACGGTGTCGAGCTCGCCGGCCTCGATCCGCGCGCGCAGGTCGTCGAGGGTCAGGTAGCGGTGGTTGGGCGGCATGTGTCTCCTCAGTCGAGCAGGCCGCGCAGCAGCGCGGCCGTGTCGTCGCAGTGTTCTTCCATGGTCCGGCGAGCGCGCTCGGGGTGACCCTGGAGGACGGCCTCGAGCAACCGCTCGTGCTGTCCGTCGGAGTGCGCGATGTTCACGTCGTACACCGGGATCCGGAGCAGCATGTCGTGCAGGGTGGCCTGCACCCTGGTCACCGCCTCGATGATCAGCGGGGAGCCCGTCACCGAGGCGAAGGCCAGGTGGAACTGACCGTCGGCCTGCCGGTGGGCGGCGGAGCCGGACGCCTGGGTGACGGCCTCGAAGGCGCGGGTGAGCAGGCGGCGCTGCTCGTCGGTCAGGTCCGCGGACGCCACCGTCGCGACGGCTCCTGGCTCGACGACCCGGCGGAACCGCAGCGTGTCCAGCCAGGTCGCCAGCGTCTCCGGCGATGGTGCCTTCGCGCGAGCCCGCGG
>JBAUWD010000583.1:0-2270 GCA_049583575.1 Nocardioides sp. | reverse complement strand
GTGCCGTCGTACGCCCGCAGGGCTGCTCGTGGCTCAACTACGAGGGCGAGATCGTCATCGTGATCGGTCGCACCTGCCGGAACGTGTCCCCGGACGAAGCCGGCGACTACATCGCCGGCTACACGATCGGCAACGACTACGCCCTGCACGACTTCCGCGACACCGACGCCGGCTCGATGCTGCGGGTCAAGGGGTCCGACACCCTGGCCCCGGTCGGTCCCGGTCTGGTCACCGGCTGGGACTTCCGCGGCAAGACGCTGCGCACGCTGGTCAACGGCCAGGTCGTGCAGGAGGCGTCCACCGACGAGATGGAGTGGGACATGCACTACCTCGTCGCGGACATCGCCCGGACCATCACCCTGTCGCCGGGCGACCTGCTGTTCTCCGGTACCCCGGCCCACTCGCGACCGGTGCAGCCCGGCGACCTCGTCGACGTCGAGGTGGAGGGCCTCGGGACGCTCACCAACCACATCGTCACCGGCCCGAAGCCCATCCGCACCGACGTGGGCGCCCAACCCACCGAGAGCGAGGAGGTCGTCTCCACCGCGCTCGGCGGAGACTGGGAGTTCCGCGGCATCCGCACCCCCAGCAAGGACCTCTACCCCTCCCTGGTCGAGACCGAGGACTGACTGACCCCCATCGGCGATGCCTGACAAGACCGTCTCGTCGGCCGTCGAACGGCCGAAGGGCCACCCGCGGTCTCTCGGGTGGCCCTGGATGCAGGTCGAGTGGCAGGCGCGGGGAACTCAGGTGACCAAGTCGGCGACCGCGTCCTCGTTCTCATCGGAGAGCCGCAGCTGCCCGATGATCGTTCCGATGACAAACATCGCGAACGGGGCCAGCACCAGGATCCAGCCGGTGGTGTTGAGCGCCCAGGGATGAGCGACAGGGTCGACGCCGCTCTTGACCGTGCCCGCCAGCAGGGCGAACCGCGACATCAGCAGCCACAGGCCGACGGCAAGGCCACCGATCGACAGCAGTGGAGCGAACACCGAAGCCCAGATCGAAACCTCGCCCCGATGGCGACTGAAGAACGCGATGACCGAGACCGAGACCAGGATCTCCACGAAGGCGATCGCGATCACCGCGAGCCCGGAGAACCAGTAGAAGAGGTTGAGAACCGGGTCCCAGCCGCGGATCTGGAAGAACACGATCACCACGAAGGAGATCACCGAGGTGACCACGGTCGCGGTCCACGGGGCGCCGCGACCGTTCACGCGGTCGAGCGAACGCGGCAGCACGCCGGCGCGGCCCATCGCGTAGAAGTAGCGGGCCGCGGAGTTCTGGAAGGCCAGCAGGCCGGCGAACAACGACGAGATGACCAGCCAGCTCATCAGCTCGGACATCCAGGTGCCGACGTACTTGTCGGCCACGTGGAAGAGCACGTTGGCGGGGTTGACCAGAGGGGTGCCACCGACGCTCGAGAGCTTGGCCGTCTGGTCGATGACCTGTGAGGACCCCAGGCCGGTGACGATCCCGAAGGCGGTGTAGCCGAAGATCACCGTGATCGCGAGGACCGCGAGGTACGTCGCGCGCGGGACCGTCGTGTGCGGCTCCTTCGACTCCTCCCCGTAGATCGCGGTCGCCTCGAACCCGATGTACGACGCGAACGCGAACGCAATCGCGATGCCCGCTGTGCTGGCCAGGCCGCCGACGAAGATGTTCGCCGGTGAGAACGACGCGCCGAAGTGGATGCCCTCGGGCTTGTTCGACGAGACCAGGACCGCAGTGGCGGTGATCACCAGTGAAAGCAGCTCGAGCGACATCAGGACGCCGAGCAGCTTGGCTCCGACGTCGACCGACAGCGCCGACAGGCCCGTGACCAGCGCCCAGGCGATCAACGTCCACACCCACCAGTGCCAGTGGATGCCGATCTTGTCGGCCATCTGAGCCGTGACGACTCCTCCGAAGAAGCCGTAGATCGCCAGCTGGACCGCGAGGTACGCAACCAGCGAGACGAACGCCGAGCCGACGCCCGGGATGATCCCCAGGCCGCGACCGACGAACGCGAAGAACGCGCCGACGTTCGTGACCTTCGTGGCCATCGCGGCGTACCCCACGGAGAACAGCAGGAGCACGAGGCCAGCGACCAGGTACGCGCCCGGGGCAGCGGCCCCGTTGCCGATGACGATGGCGACCGGCACAGCACCGGTCATGCCGACCAGGGGCGCGGCCGCAGCGACCACGAAGAAGACGATTCCGAAGATGCCGAGGCGTCCGTGGTGAAGGGCGGACTCGGGGGTTTCGTCCGGCGCTGACTGGAGCTGGCT
>JBAUWD010000582.1:0-2676 GCA_049583575.1 Nocardioides sp. | reverse complement strand
CCTGCGGCCAGTAGGCCGCGCCGTGCCCGTGCGTGCCCGGCAGCGCGGCGTACAGGTCTCCCGCAGCGACCCGTCGCGAGTCGAGGGTCACGCCCCCGATCGACGTGCCGAGATCACCGCGTCCCTCGACCGCGAGACGCTCCGCCCGGAGCAGCCCGAGCATCTCGGCGAGCGAGCGGGTCGGGGAGGGAGGAGGGGTCACCGGCCGGTCGCCGTCGGTGTCGCTCGCCACGGCTCGAGGCTATCGGTCCGTGGGAGGGGCGCCGGCTACCACGTGGTCGGGATGCGCGAGGGCTTGGCACCCGTCGGCGGGACGCCGTAGCGACGCAGCGCGAACGACATGATCTTGGAGAACGCCGGTCCGGCGACCGAGCCGCCGCCCCCGCCGTTGCGGGGGTTCTGGACGACGACGTAGATCGTGAACCGGGGCTTGTCGGCCGGCGCGAACCCCGCGAAGGAGACCGTGAACTGGCCGTTGTAGCACTGGCACGTCGGTCCGACCCGCTGCGCGGTGCCGGTCTTGCCGGCGACCACGTACCCGGGCACCTGGGCGGCCGGCGCGACGCCGGCGTTCGGGTCGACGACCCGCTCCATCATCAGCGTCATCTGGTGGGCCGCGTCGGCGCTGACGACCCGCCGCCGGGTGGCGTGGTCGGTGCCGACGACCTGCCCGGTGTTGGTGACGGCACTGCCCTGGATGAGGCTGGGCGACACGCGCACGCCATGGTTCGCGATGGTGTTGACCGCTGCCGCCATCTGGACGCCGTTCACCGAGACGCTCTGCCCGAAGGCGATGCGGTCCTGGAGCATGCCGTTCCAGGCCGCGCTCGACGGCAGCACGCCCGGCGTCTCACCGTTCACCCCGATGTCGGTGCGCTGGCCGAGACCGAACTTCCTCAGGTAGCTCCGGAGCTGGCCGCGGCCGAAGAGTCGCGACGCCTTCGCCGTCCCGATGTTGGACGACTGGGCGATCACGCCGGCCAGGGTCAGCCGGATCGGGCCGTGGGCGAACCAGTCGTGGATGACCCGGTCGCCGCTCTGCAGCTGGCCGGGGACGAGGAGCCGGGTGTGGTCGGTGACCTTGCCGGCGTCGATCAGGCCGCTCAGGGTCAGCACCTTCTCGACCGAGCCCGGCTCGTAGGGGCTCGTCATCGCCAGCGAGTTGCGGTCGGCCGCGGGCGAGGCCTGCGGGTCGGTCGCGTCGTACGTCGGGTAGTCGGCGAGCGAGAGCAGCTCGCCGCTGTGGGAGTCCATGACCACGGCGAACCCGGAGTCGGCGCGGGCCCCGAGCACGGTCTGCCGCAGCACGCGCTGGGTGTACCACTGCAGGTCCTCGTCGATCGTGGTGTGCAGGTCCTTGCCGTTGACGGCCGGGGTGACCGTGCTGCGGCCGAGCGGGATGCGGTTGCCGGCGCCGACCTCGTAGGTCTCCGAGCCGTCGGTGCCCGCGAGCTGGTGGTCGAAGGCCAGCTCGAGCCCGGCCAGTGGCCCGTCGGTGCCGAGGAAGCCCACCAGGTTGGCCGCGACGTCGTGGTCGGGATAGGAGCGCACCGGGTCGTTGCGGGTGTCGAGCCCCACGTACCCGAGGTCCCGGGCGCGGGCCACCACACGCAGTGCGAGTGAGGCCGGGACCCTCCGGTCGATGTAGGCGAACCGGCTGTGTCGCTGGCTGAGCGCATGGAGGGTCTTGAAGTAGTCGACGTGCAGGTGTGTCGCCAGGAACCTCGCCAGGTCGGGCGCGTCGGCCCTCGTCAACGACGGGTCGGCGACGACCATGCGGCCGTCGACCGAGTCGGCCAGTGGCTGTCCGTTGCGGTCGACGATGTCGCCGCGATGCGCCGGGAGATCGACGGTGACGGTGCCGCCCTCGGAGGCCGCCAGGGTCGCGTAGTGGTCGGCGCTCACCCCCTGCAGCTGAACCAGCCGCGCGCCGAAGAAGGAGAGCACCAGCGCGATGAACAGGAACCCCGAGCGGAGCCGCAGCTGGGCCGCGCCACGCGACGACCGCCTGCGCCGGGAGCGCGAGGCCTTCCCACGGCGCGCACGCCCATACGGCGTACGGCCGGACGGTCGCCTGCCACGGGGACTGGAGGTGGGCACGGTCTGCTTTCCTGGTCGTCAGTGCGAGCCGGTGTGGTCGGAGCCCTGTCTACCTGCGTGCCGGCCCGGTCCGTGTGAACCGCGCGCCGTGTTGCCCGACGAAACACGGTGGTGGTGGGTCGGGGCGGCCGGCGGTACGACGACCACGTGGGCGGCCGGGTCGAGCTCGGCCGGCTTCACCGGCGGTGGCGCGAGCAGGCGCAGGGTGTCCAGACGCGTCGCCGGTGCCGGGCTGCCGAGGATCCGTCCGGTCTTGAGCTCGAGCACCGCCGGGCTGCCGGGCAGCACCATCCCCATCCGCTGGGCCTTGAGCGCGATCACCTGCGGGTCGCGCAGGCGGTCGAGCTGGGTCTGCAGGCTCTGCTGGCGGGCGAGCAGCGCGTCGGACTGCTGCTGCAGCGAGGTCGCCGCGAAGGACGCCTGCTGCATGGAGGTGTTGAACAGGAGCAGGCCGACGACGCCGCCGACCGCCACCATCGACACCACCAGCAGGAAGGGCACCGGACTGGACCGGCGGCGCCGGCGCTTCGGGACGACGGTGAGGCGCGCCCGCTCGAGGGCGGCGCCGGCCAGGCG
>JBAUWD010000581.1:0-8402 GCA_049583575.1 Nocardioides sp. | reverse complement strand
GCTGTCGCCCGCGGCCGTGCGGGCCCTGCACGCCCGCGCGCGCACCGTCGGCCTCCTGCTGTCGGGCGGGACGCTGACGGCGACGCAGAACGGGGATCTGCAGCAGGTGCTGACCGCGATGGACCGGGGAGCCGACGTGTACACCGAGCGTGGCTACCAGGTCCCGGGCAGCGAGAAGGTCGTGCTCCTGATCCTGTTCGGGCTGGCAGCGGTGCTGATGCTCGGTGGCACGCTGACGGCGACCTTCCTCGCGCTCTCGGACGCGCGGCCCGACCTGGCCACGCTGTCGGCGGTGGGTGCCTCGCCGCGGACCCGCCGGGCCGTGGCTGCGGCGTACGCCGTGTCGGTCGGGGTCGTGGGCGCCGTCCTCGGGGTGGCGGTCGGGTTCGTCCCGGGTGTCGCGGTCTCCTACCCGCTCACGCGCAACTTCGACACCAGCGCCCCGTCGCACGTGCTCTCCGTCCCGTGGCTCGAGATCGCCGGGCTCGTCGTCCTGCTGCCGCTGCTGACCGCCCTGGTCGTAGGACTGCTCGCACGATCGCGACTGCCCTTGGTCGCCCGCCTCGACTAGCACACGCCGAGTCGGCGCAAAGAGGCAGCGAAAACACGCCGAGTCGGCGCAAAGAGGCAGCGAAAGCACGCCGAGTCGTCATGTGACGACTCGGCGATCGACCGGGGCCAGCCCAAAAACAGTCAGGCTTGACTGTTTCTTTGTACGACGCGACCATGGCGGGGTGACGAGCGTCCGCGTTCCCCAGGAGGAGCGGTCGCGCGCGATGCGAGCGCGTCTGATGGACGCCACGATCGAGTGCCTGGTGGAGCGGGGCTTCGGGGGTACGTCGACGACCCTGGTCAGCGAGCTGGCGGGGGTGTCGAGAGGCGCCCAGCTCCACCACTTCCCGACCAAGAACGACCTGGTGGTGGCCGCGGTCGCCCACCTGACCGAGGTCCGCGGCGCCGAGCTGACGGCTGCGGCCGCCGGCGTCCCGCAGGGGCCGCAGCGCACCCGCGACGTGCTCCGGATGCTGGGTGACCACTTCGCCTCGCCGGTCTTCACCGCCGCACTCGAGCTCTGGGTGGCCGCACGCACGGACGAGGCGCTGCTGGCCGCGGTGGCACCGTTGGAGCTGAGGATCGGGCGCGAGACGCACCGGATGACCGTCGAGCTGCTCGGCGCCGACGAGTCGCGGCCGGGCGTACGTGAGCTCGTCCAGGCGACCCTCGACCTGGTCCGTGGACTCGGCCTCGCCGGCACGATCACCGACGACACCCGCCGCCGCCGCCGGATCCTCGACCAGTGGGCGCGCACCCTCGACGACGCGCTGGCGGCGGCATGAACGACGTGCTCGACGGCGTGCTGGCCGACCTCGCCGCCGAGGGTGCCCGGCTGGACGCCCTCGTCGCCGACCTGCCGGAAGCGGACTGGCGCCGCCCCACGCCGGCCCCCGGGTGGGACATCGCCACCCAGATCGCCCACCTCGCCTGGACCGACGAGGCGGCCCACGCCGCGGCGACCGACAAGAGCGGCTGGGACTCCCTGGTCGTCGAGGCGCTGGCCGACCCCGTGCACACCGTCGACCGCGCGGCGCTCACGGGGGGTGTGGCCGCGCCGTCCGTCATCCTCGCGCGCTGGCGCCACGCCAGGTCGCGGCTGGCCGACACCCTCCGCACCTATCCGGCCGGGCAGAAGATGCCGTGGTACGGCCCGCCGATGACGGCCACCTCGATGGCCACGGCGCGCTTCATGGAGACCTGGGCCCACTCGCTCGACGTGCAGGAGGCGCTCGGAGTCGCACCCGAGATCGATGACCGGGTCCGGCACGTCGCCCACCTGGGCGTCCGCACCCGCGACTTCGCGTTCGCGGTGAACGGGCTCGAGGCGCCGACCGAGGAGTTCCGCGTCTCGCTCACCGCGCCGTCGGGGGCGGCCTGGGTCTGGGGGCCCGAGGACGCCGCGCAGACGGTGACCGGCCCGGCGTACGACTTCTGCCTCCTGGTCACGCAGCGCGTCCACCGCGCCGACACCTCGCTGGTCGCTCTCGGCTCCGAGGCGGACACCTGGCTCGACATCGCGCAGTGCTTCGCCGGTCTGCCGGGCGGCGGGCGGGCCCCGCGATGACGACGCTCCGGATCGGCAACTGCTCCGGCTTCTACGGCGACCGCTTCTCCGCCATGCGGGAGATGATCGAGGGCGGTCCCCTGGACGTGCTCACGGGCGACTACCTCGCCGAGCTGACGATGCTCATCCTGGGCCGCGACCAGCTCAAGGACGCGTCGCTCGGCTACGCCCGCACGTTCGCGCGCCAGGCCGAGGACTGCCTGGGCCTGGCCGTCGAGCGCGGCGTGCGGCTGGTCGCCAACGCCGGCGGCCTGAACCCGTCCGGCCTCGCGGCGCGGCTGGGCGAGATCGCCGCGGCGCAGGGTCTCTCGCCCTCGATCGCGTACGTAGACGGCGACGACCTCCGCCCCCTCGCTCCTCAGCTCGGGCTCGGCACCGACGCCCTGACCGCGAACGCCTACCTCGGCGGCTTCGGCATCGCAGCCGCACTGTCCGGTGGCGCGGACGTCGTCGTGACCGGGCGGGTGACCGACGCCTCGCTGGTGGTCGGGCCCGCCGTCGCCCACTTCGGCTGGACGCCCACGTCGTACGACGCGCTCGCGGGCGCGGTGGTCGCCGGACACGTGCTCGAGTGCGGCACCCAGGCGACCGGCGGGAACTTCTCGGGCTTCCTCTCGATGGTCTCGGCGGGCTCGGCGGGCGCGACGGGCTCCGGGGGCTCGACCGGTTCGGCCGACCGGCCGTTGGGCTTCCCACTCGTGGAGCTGGCCGACGACGGGTCGTGCGTGGTCTCCAAGCACGCCGGCACCGGCGGCATGGTCAGCATCGACACCGTGACGGCGCAGCTGATGTACGAGATCCAGTCGACGCGCTACCTGGGCCCCGACGTCACCACCCACCTCGACTCGATCGAGCTCGCCGACGCCGGGCCCGACCGGGTGCGGATCTCCGGGGTCCGCGGTTCCGCGCCGCCCGAGCAGCTCAAGGTCTGCGTCAACGAGCTCGGCGGCTACCGCAACTCCGTGGAGTTCGTGCTCACCGGCCTCGACATCGACGCCAAGGCCGCCTGGCTACGGCGGCAGCTCGAGCCGCAGCTCGGTGCGACCTCGGTCACCTGGGGCCTCGCGGGCCGGGCCACCGAGGACGCCGACACCGAGGAGGGCGCCTCCATGCTGCTTCGCTGCGTCGTCCAGGACCCGTCCCCGGATCCGGTGGGACGCGCGTTCAGCAACGCCGCCGTCGAGCTCGCGCTCGCGTCGTACCCCGGCTTCACGATGACGGCCCCGCCCGGCGCCGGCACGCCGTACGGCGTCTACCGCGCGGAGTACGTCGACCGGTCCGCGGTCACCCAGACCGTGCACCATGCCGACGGCCGGACGGAGACGGTGTCATGAGACGGCCGCTCGGCACCTTCGTGCATGCCCGGTCCGGCGACAAGGGCGGCGACGCCAACCTGGGTCTGTGGGTCGGGCACGACGGGGTCTCGACAGGCTCGGCCACCGAGGGGCGGTACGACGCGCGGGTCGCATGGCTACTGGCGCTGGTCACGCCGGCGTTCGTGCGCGAGCTGCTCCCCGAGACGGCCGACCTCGACGTCGAGACCTTCCCGCTGCCCAACCTCGGCGGCGTCAACGTCGTGGTGCACGGCCTGCTGGGCCGCGGCGTCGCCGCCTCGACGCGCTTCGACCCGCAGGCCAAGGGACTCGGCGAGTGGGCCAGGGCACGGCACGTGGACATCCCCGAGGAGCTGCTGTGACCGAGCCACGAACCGCGGGGCACGAGCCGATCGCGTCGAGACCGGAGGACGACGTGCGCGAGGCGCTGCGTGAGGTGGCCCGCGAGTTCACGCGGCGCGAGGTGACGCCGTACCTCCAGGAGTGGGAGGACGCCGGCCAGGTGCCGCGCGAGCTGCACCGCAAGGCCGCGGACCACGGACTGCTCGGGATCGCCTTCCCCGAGCACGTCGGCGGCGAGGGCGGCGACCTGCTCGACAGCATCGCCGTCCAGGAGGCGATGTTCGAGGAGGGCGCCTCCAGCGGGCTGATGGCGGCGCTGTTCACGAGTGGGATCGCGCTCCCGCACCTGGTCGCGAGCGGCGACCCGTACCTCATCGACCGGTTCGTCCGGCCCACCCTCGCCGGCGAGCTGATCGGCAGCCTGGCCGTCACCGAGCCGGGCGGTGGCTCCGACGTCGCCGGCCTCCGGACCACGGCGCGACAGGTCTCGACGGGCCCGGCGGAGCACGCGGAGTACGTCGTGGACGGGACCAAGACGTTCATCACCAGCGGCGCGCGCGCCGACTTCGTGACGACCGCCGTACGCACGGGAGGGCCGGGACACGCCGGGCTCAGCCTGCTGGTCGTGGAGCGCGGCACGCCCGGCTTCACCGTCGACCGCAGCCTGGCCAAGATGGGCTGGCACTGCTCCGACACCGCCGAGCTCGGGTACGACGGCGTGCGGGTGCCGTCGGCGAACCTCGTCGGCGCCGAGGGGTCCGGCTTCGCGCAGATCATGGACCAGTTCGTGGTCGAGCGGCTCGCGCTGGCGGTCCACGGCTACGGGATCGCCGCCCGCAGCCTGGCGCTCGCCGCGGCGTACTGCCGCGAGCGGGAGACGTTCGGCAGGCCGCTGGTGGCCCGTCAGGTCGTGCGCCACCGTCTCGTCGAGATGCATCGTCGGGTCGAGGTGGCGCGCACCTACGTGCACGCGGTCGCCGGGCGGTACATCGCCGGGGAGAGCGTCGTCGCCGAGGCCTGCCTGGCGAAGCAGACCGCCGTCGAGGCGTCGTCGTACGTCTGCGACGCCGCCGTACAGCTGCACGGCGGCACCGGATACCTGCAGGGGTCCGAGGTGGAGCGGCACTACCGCGATGCCCGGCTCCTGCCGATCGGAGGAGGTGCGACCGAGGTGCTGACCGACCTCACCGCGAGACTGCTGGGATATGCGCCGTGATCTCCGCGGTGATTCCCTGGATGTCGATGGGCGGCGAGCAGTCGCTCCACATGGACGCGTCGCCCGAGGAGGTGTGGGCGCTCGTCAGCGACGTCACCCGCATCGGCGAGTTCTCCCCCGAGACCTTCGAGGCACGGTGGCGGCGCGGCTCGACGGGCCCCGAGGTCGGTGCGAGGTTCAAGGGCCACGTACGCCGCAACGGCGTCGGCCCGACGTACTGGTCGGCCTGCCGGGTCACGGAGTGCGAGCCGAACGAGGTCTTCGAGTTCGTGGTGGAGGTCGAAGGGCCGGTCGACGCCGAGATGAACCGCTGGGGCTACCGGCTCGAGCGCGATGGCGACGGCACGCTGGTCACCGAGTACTTCAAGCTCGGCTCGTCGCTGCCGATGAAGGCCTACTGGCTGGTGCTCGGGCCGTTGCGCGGCCGCACCAACGCGCGGGGCATGCGCACCACGCTGGAGCGGATGAAGGCGGTCGTGGAGGCATGAGCAACCGAGAGGCGATGCTCGAGAAGCTCGCCGCCCTCGACGCCGAGCATGCCCTGGCGGTGGGCGGCGGTGGGCGCAAGTACGTCGACCGCCACCACGCCCGCGGCCGGCTCCTGCCCCGCGAGCGGATCGAGCTGCTGGTCGACGAGGGGTCGGCGTTCCTCGAGCTCTCTCCCTTGGCCGGCTGGGGATCGGACTTCTCGGTCGGCGCCTCCCTGGTGACCGGGATCGGGGTCGTCGAGGGCGTCGAGTGCCTGGTCACCGCGAACGACCCGACGGTGAAGGGGGGTGCGAGCAACCCGTGGACGGTGAAGAAGGGGTTCCGGGCCGCCCAGATCGCCGAGGAGAACGGCCTGCCGACGATCTCGCTGGTCGAGTCGGGAGGCGCCGACCTGCCGACGCAGAAGGAGATCTTCATCCCCGGCGGCAAGGTCTTCCGGGACCTGACCCGCGCCTCGGCCCGCAAACAGCCCACAGTCGCCCTCGTGTTCGGCAACTCCACAGCCGGCGGGGCCTACGTCCCCGGGATGTCGGACTACACCGTCATGGTGAAGGAGCAGGCGAAGGTGTTCCTGGGTGGCCCACCTCTCGTGAAGATGGCCACCGGAGAGGAGGCGGACGACGAGTCACTCGGTGGCGCGTCCATGCACGCGCGCATCTCCGGCCTGGCCGACTACCTGGCGGAGGACGAGCTCGACGCGATCCGGATCGGGCGCCGGATCGTGGCCCGGCTCAACTGGCGCAAGCCGGTGCTCTCGACAGGCCCGGCCGACGCCTTCGCCGAGCCGGACGCGGATCCCGAGGGTCTGCTCGACCTGGTCCCGGCCGACCTCAAGGAGCCGTTCGACCCGCGCGAGGTGATCGTGCGGATCTGCGACGGCACCGGGCCCGGCAACAACCGGTCGTTCGACGAGTTCAAGCCGCTGTACGGCACCTCGCTGGTCACCGGCTGGGCCCGGCTGCACGGACGCCAGATCGGGATCCTCGCCAACGCCCAGGGGGTGCTGTTCAGCGAGGAGGCCCAGAAGGCCACGCAGTTCATCCAGCTCGCCAACCAGGTCGACGTACCCCTGCTCTTCCTGCACAACACCACCGGCTACATGGTCGGCGCGGAGTACGAGCAGGGCGGGATCATCAAGCACGGCGCGCAGATGATCAACGCGGTCAGCAACTCGAGGGTCCCCCACCTGAGCGTGATCATGGGTGCGTCGTACGGCGCGGGGAACTACGGCATGAACGGCCGCGCCTACGACCCGCGCTTCCTCTTCACCTGGCCGAGCGCGAAGTCCGCGGTGATGGGCCCTGCCCAGCTCGCGGGCGTGCTGTCGATCGTCGCGCGCGCGGCCGCGGAGGCGCGCGGCCAGGAGTACGACGAGGAGGCCGACGCCGGCATGCGCGCCTTCGTCGAGCAGTCCGTGGAGGAGCAGAGCCTGCCGTTCTTCCTCTCGGGGATGCTGTACGACGACGGCGTGATCGACCCGCGGGACACCCGTACCGTCCTGGCCATCTGCCTCTCGGTCATCGAGAACGCACCGATCAGGGGCGCCGACGGCTACGGCGTCTTCCGGATGTGACGAGGATGGTCCCGACACGCTCGACCGACGGCCCACCGGGCTCCACCGACGGCCCACCGGGCTCGACCCGGGTGCATCGGCTCCTGGTGGCCAATCGCGGCGAGATCGCGCGTCGGGTCTTCGCGACCTGTCGACGGCTCGGCATCGAGACGGTCGCGGTGCACTCCGACGCGGACGCCGGCCTCCCGTACGTGCGCGAGGCCGACACCGCCTACCACCTGCCCGGCAACGCCCCGGCCGAGACCTACCTGCAGATCGATCTCCTGGTCGGGGCCGCGAAGGCGACCGGAGCCGACGCCGTCCACCCGGGGTACGGCTTCCTGTCGGAGAGCGCCGAGTTCGCGCGCGCCGTGATCGCAGCCGGCCTGACGTGGGTGGGCCCGACGCCTGGGTCGATCGAGCAGATGGGCTCGAAGGTCCGGGCCAAGGAGCTGATGCGGAGGGCCGGCGTACCCGTCCTCGAGGCGCCCCGTCGACCGACCGAGAGCGACCTGCCGCTGCTGGTGAAGGCGGCGGCCGGTGGCGGCGGCCGTGGGATGCGCGTCGTACGAGCGCTCGCCGACCTCACCGGCGAGGTCGAGGCCGCGAGCGCGGAGGCGGCGAGCGCGTTCGGTGACGGCTCGGTCTTCGTCGAGCCGTACGTCGAGCACGGCCGCCACGTCGAGGTACAGGTCGTCGGCCATCAGGCGGGTGTGCTGGTGCTCGGCGAGCGCGACTGCTCGCTGCAGCGCCGGCACCAGAAGGTGGTCGAGGAGGCGCCCGCGCCGCGTCTCCCGGACGCGACCCGCGCCGCGATCCACGAGGCGGCGCGGACGGCCGCCGCCGCGATCGGCTACCGAGGGGCGGGCACGGTCGAGTTCCTCTACGACCCCGACGCCGATCGCTTCTTCTTCCTGGAGATGAACACCCGGCTCCAGGTCGAGCATCCGGTCACCGAGCTCGTGCACGGCGTCGACCTGGTCGAGCTGCAGCTGGCGGTGGCCGAGGGTCGGTCGCCGGACCCGCGCTCGATCGGGGAGACGTACGGCCATGCGATCGAGGCCCGGCTGTACGCCGAGGACCCGGGCGCCGACTGGCAGCCGCAGAGCGGTCGGCTGACCCTGGTCGACGTACCGGGGGTCGATGCCGAGTTCGACCTGCTGAACCGTCCCGGCCTGCGCGTCGATGCCGGTGTCGAGACCGGGAGCGAGGTGTCGACGTACTACGACGCGATGCTGGCCAAGCTGGTCGCCTGGGCACCGACCCGCGAGCAGGCCGCGCGGCGGCTCGCCGCAGCGCTGCGCGGTGCGCGGCTGCACGGCGTGGTCACCAACCGGGACCTGCTCGTGC
>JBAUWD010000580.1:0-1624 GCA_049583575.1 Nocardioides sp. | reverse complement strand
CGCTGGCGTCGTACGAGATCGCGTCATGGCTCGCACCGTTCGTCCTCCTCGCCCTGCTCTGCGGCGCCCTCCTCGCCGTCGACCGTACCCGCGCGCTCGGTCACTGCCTGGTCGACGGCTTCGTGGTGGCGCGGTCGGGCAGTCTCAACCGACGCCGGGAGGCGCTCGCTGCGGCGTCCGTGATCGGCTGGAACCTCCGTGCGACGTGGTTCCAGCGGCGGCTCGGGCTCACCGATCTCGTGGCGACCACCGCCGGCGGTCACCAACGCGTGCAGGTCCTCGACCTCTCCGAGGACGCCGCCGTCACGCTGGCTCGCACCGCCCAGCCCGGGCTGCTGGAGCAGTTCCTGGGCTGAGGAACGACCGCGGGGCGGCTACTCGGGCAGCTGCCGCGCCACCCACAGCGGCGCTCCCACGATCCAGCGCCCGGAGAGCCCCTGCGACTCGAAGTTCACGACCTTCACCGCCCGGGCCAGGAAGGTGAGCGGCAAGGAGCCGCGCCGGCCGAAGGACGACTGCACCTGGGCGATGGGGTAGCCGACGGCCAGCCATTGCTCCTCGCGCGCCTGCTCGGCTCGCGTCGTGGCCCCGCGGTGGGCCGGTGCGCGCCGGTCCTCCGCGGAGGCCTCGGCGCTCGCCCCTCCGGACGTGTCGCCCGCCTTGCTCTCTGCCCCCTTGCTCTCGGCCCCCTTGCTCTCGGCCCCCTCGCGATCGGCCTCCTTGCTGCCGGCCGGCTTGCTGCCGGCCCCCTTGCTGCCGGCCCCCTTGCTCCCGGGCCCCCCGCGATCGGACAGCGAGGCCAGGAGCGCGAACAGGGCGGAGGGGTACGACATGTCGCCACTGACGTCCTCCACCCGGATCGACCGCCGGTCCAGGAGATGGTCCGCGGAGCCGCTCAGCAGCAGGCTGGACTCCGCTCGGGCCGCGTGCTCGTCGATCTTGCCCACGAACACGGCAGCGTCGCTGTCCTCGGACCTGCGCGCGGACTGTACGCCGCACGCCATCGGCAGACCCGGCGACTCGAACCAGTCGCCGACCGCCACGCCGATGTCGGCGACCTGCCTCACCCGGCTCTGCTCCCGCAGCGCGCTCTCGACCTCGGCCACCACACCCAGCACCGTCTCTCGGGGCGCACCGGCCAACGACACGTGCCACGGCTCGTCCTCCGGAGCCGTCGAGGACGGCTTGCGCAAGGAGGTGACGAGACGCTCGATCTCCCGCGTCGAGACGTAGAGGTACTCGCCGCGGAGCGTCCGGCTCGTCATGCGACGACGCTACTGCGCACCGTCCTGGACCCGCAGCGACTGGCCGAGGGGGGGTGACCTGCGCCGGGCGGCGCCTCGGCGCGGATAGCATGCGCGCGAAAGCCGACACGGGGGCCGGTGCACCCGGGGGGAAGCAGGTGCACGATGAGCTCGATGACGGCGTGCCCGACATGTCACCGACAGGTCGAGCAGAAGCGGTTCTGCACCCAGTGCGGGAGCCGGCTCCCTGAACCCACGCCGGCCCCCGACTTCCAGGCCCCACCCCCGGCGCCGCGACCGGTCTGCGGGAGCTGCGGGGCACCGAGGACGGGCACCAGGTTCTGCACCGCCTGCGGCGCCCCGGCCGTGCCCGCCGCAGC
>JBAUWD010000579.1:0-2687 GCA_049583575.1 Nocardioides sp. | reverse complement strand
CCGGCGCGGGTCGGCGCGCAGGGCACCCCGTTCGCCGGGCATGCGGCACGATGAACGGCGTGCAGCACGATCTGGTGATCCGTGCCCGGCGTGCCGTCGTCGGCGGGTCCGAGCGCGCGGTGAGCGTCGCCGTTCACGAGGGCCGGATCGCCGCGCTCCTGCCGTACGACGAGCCGCCGAGCGCCGCTCGACTGCTGGAGCTGGCGGACGACGAGGTCCTGCTGCCGGGCCTCGTCGACACCCATGTGCACGTCAACGAGCCCGGTCGTACCGAGTGGGAGGGCTTCGCCTCGGCGACCCGGGCAGCCGCGGCCGGCGGCGTCACCACGCTCGTCGACATGCCCCTCAACAGCATCCCGCCCACGGTGACCGTCGCGGCGCTGCGCGAGAAGCAGGAGGCCGCCCGTGACCAGGTGTCGGTCGACGTCGGGTTCTGGGGCGGCGCGGTGCCCGGCCACCTCGGCGACCTCGAGGCGCTGCACGACGCCGGGGTGTTCGGCTTCAAGTGCTTCCTGGCCGACTCGGGCGTCGAGGAGTTCCCGCCCCTCGACCACGAGCAGTTCGCCGCCGCGATGGGCGAGACCGCACGGCTCGGCGCCCTGCTGATCGTGCACGCCGAGGACGCCGGCGAGCTGGCCGCGGCCGCCCCGCCCGACGGCACGACGTACGCCGGCTTCCTGCGCTCGCGCCCCGACGCGGCCGAGCGCACCGCGGTGGACCACGTGATCGACATCGCGCGTCGCACCGGTGGCAGCGCGCACGTGCTGCACCTCTCCTCCGCGCAGGCCCTGCCGGCACTGCACGCCGCCCGGGCCGACGGGGTCGACGTCAGCGTCGAGACGTGTCCCCACTACGTGTGCCTGGCGGCGGAGGAGATCCCCGACGGCGCGACGGAGTTCAAGTGCTGCCCGCCGATCCGCGAGCGCTCCAACCAGGACCGCCTCTGGTCGGCGCTCGTCGGCGGCGACATCGACCTGGTCGTCTCCGACCACTCACCGTGCACCGTCGAGCTCAAGCGCCGCGACGTCGGAGACTTCGGGCTGGCCTGGGGCGGGATCGCCTCGGTGCAGCTCGGGCTGCCGGCCATGTGGAGCTCGGCCGCGGCCCGCGGGGTCGACCTGCCCCGGCTGGTCGGCTGGATGGCGACCGCCCCCGCCGACCGCGTCGGCCTCGCCCACAAGGGCCGCATCGCCGTCGGCGCCGACGCCGACTTCGCGGTGTTCGCACCCGACGAGGAGTGGGACGTCGACGTCACGTCCCTGCGGCACAAGAACCCCGTCTCGGCGTACGACGGCCGGCGCCTGCGCGGTGTCGTCCGGCAGACCTGGCTGCGTGGAGCACAGCTCGCCATCAACCGAGAGAGCAACGACCAGCCCGCCGGACGGCTGCTGGTGAGAGGACGACGATGACCACCTACTACGCCCCGCGTGGCGGCCTGCCGCCGCAGACGCACCTGACCACCGACCGGGCCCGCTTCACCGAGTCGTACGCCGTCATCCCGCGCGGCACGATGACTGACATCGTCACGTCGTACCTGCCGTTCTGGGACGACACGCGGCTGTGGGTGATCGCCCGACCGCTGAGCGGCTTCGCCGAGACCTTCTCCCAGTACGTCGTCGAGGTCGCCGAGGGCGGTGGCTCCGACCGCCCCGAGCTCAACCCGGACGCCGAGGGCGTGCTGTTCGTGGTCGAGGGCAGGCTGCGCCTCACCCTCGACGGCCAGACCCACGTGATGGGGCCGGGTGGCTACGCGTTCATCCCGCCCGGCTCGGCGTGGTCGGTGCGCAACACCCTGGCCGGGCCCGCGCGCTTCCACTGGGTCCGCAAGGCCTACGAGCGGGTCGACGGTCTCGACGTACCGCCGTCGTTCGTGACCGACGAGCAGGACGTCACGCCCGTCGAGATGCCCGGCACCGACGGCGTGTGGACGACCACCCGCTTCGTCGAGACGACCGACCTGCGGCACGACATGCACGTCAACATCGTCACCTTCGAGCCCGGCGGCGCGATCCCCTTCCCCGAGACCCACGTGATGGAGCACGGCCTCTACGTGCTCGAGGGGAAGGCCGTCTACCTCCTCAACGAGGACTGGGTCGAGGTCGAGGAGGGTGACTACATGTGGCTGCGCGCCTTCTGCCCCCAGGCCTGCTACGCCGGCGGGCCCGGTCGCTTCCGCTACCTGCTCTACAAGGACGTGAACCGGCACGCCAAGCTGCCGTTCTGACGGAGGACATCCGCACAGCGGAAAAAAGTTTCCGAAATGGGCTTCCCAGAGCCGGGGGTCGAGACGTAACCTAGGTCACCAGCACGGGCCGTTGTTCGACATGGATAACCAGCGTCCCGCGAGTGGATCGCAACCATGTCCCTGCGGCCGGGTCGGTCGCCAGGAGCCGACGCGCGACTCGTGGAGGAGCAGGCGATGACAACGACAGCCGGCACCACCTCGGCACCCGGGCTGACGGTCAACGGGCGACCCGAGTCCCTGGCCGATGCGACGCCGCACACCACGCTGCTCGACTGGCTGCGCGACCGCGGCCTGACCGGCGCCAAGGAGGGGTGCGCCGAGGGCGAGTGCGGGGCCTGCTCGATCCTGGTCGCGCGCCCCGGCTTCGGCGACCCGACCCGCACCGACTGGGTGGCCGTGAACGCCTGCCTGGTCCCGGCCGCGGGCCTCGACGGCCAGGAGG
>JBAUWD010000578.1:0-2649 GCA_049583575.1 Nocardioides sp. | reverse complement strand
GCCGAGGACGGCGAGGCTGCGGAGTCCGGCGCCGACGAGAGGTCGGTCGAGTCCCGCTAGGCCGGCCGGACCCGCTTCACCTGCCGCAGCGTGGCCACGAGCGCCGCGATCGCGGCATCCCGCTGGGCGACCGGGTCGACGTCGACGGGGTCGACGCCCGGCACGTCGAGCGGGGTGAGGTCGTCGAGGTCTCCGACGACGTGCGCGCCGCTGCGCTCGAGCTGGCCGCGGATGGCGACAGCCTCCTGCCGCAACCAGTCGGGCACCGCGAAGCCGATCGGGTCCTCCGCGCCGCGATGGGCGGGCATGAGGTGCTTGGCGACGGCCTTCACCCGTCTCTTGTAGCCGGTCAGGGGAAGGTCCTTCGTGAGCAGGTTGAGCTCGCGGACGACGAGGGTCGAGGCGACGCCCAGCGACTCGTTGGCACGGGGCGCCTCCCGCCACGACATCGGCCGGATGCCGCAGACCTCGGCGAACCGGTCCCACAGCACGTCGCCCGGGGCGCTCGGCGGGGGCAGGGTGACGACGTACGTGCGGTCGCCCCCGATCCGGTCGGCCCAGCGCCCGACGATGCGCCCGGAGTGCTGCTGGCGCCAGAAGCGGCGTCCGGCCTCACCACCGGAGCGGATCGACTGGACGTACTCCGGCCAGGTCCACGTCTGCCGGTTCTTGACGACCTCCTGCCACATGGCGGGCACGCTGCGCCCGAGGTCGCGGACGCCGACGACGATGCGGAGGTCGGGCGTGGTGAAGCTCTCGGCGAGGTGGGAGATCTTGCGGGGGCCGAGCATCGCGAGGTACTCCATCGAGACCACCGCGGTGCCGGGGTAGTCGTCGATCTCGTCGCGCAGCGAGACCCACGAGCCGGGCTGGCGGTCCTTGGAGCCCATGAAGTCGGAGACGGCGTTGACGTGGCGTCGCCAGGTCGGACCGGGGAAGAGGACGCCCTGCTCGGCCAGCTGCTCGCGGTTGGCATTGAGCCGACCCTGCAGGAACGTGGTCCCCGACTTCATCAGGCCGATGTGGATCACCACACGCTGCGCCATGCACGTCCTCGTCTCGTCGCTGGTGGCCACAGTCTGCCGGATCGAATAGGTCACAGTCGTTTCCCTGCCCTCCGGGCCGGACGACATACTGGTCGCCGCCACCTCGCCACGACGGAAGGACGCGACGACGCCATGGGTCGCCTCTGCCAGACCGACGGTCTCACCGACGACCAGACGGAGATCCTCAAGGCGGTGCGCAGCTTCGTCGAGAGGGAGATCCTGCCGGTCGCCACCGAGCTCGAGCACGCCGACGAGTACCCGACCGAGATCGTCGAGGGGCTCAAGGAGCTCGGGCTGTTCGGGCTGATGATCCCCGAGGAGTACGACGGCCTCGGCGAGTCGCTGCTGACCTACGCCCTGGCGGTGGAGGAGATCGCGCGCGGCTGGATGAGCGTCAGCGGCATCATCAACACGCACTTCATCGTCGCCTACATGCTGCTCCAGCACGGTACCGAGGAGCAGAAGCGGAGGTACCTCCCGCGGATGGCGGCCGGCGAGGTCCGGGGCGCGTTCTCGATGAGCGAGCCGGGGTGCGGCTCCGATGTCAGCGCGATCACGACCAGGGCCGTCCGGGTCTCGTCAGGATCGACCGACGAGACCTACGAGATCACCGGCCAGAAGATGTGGCTGACCAACGGCGGCTCGGCGAACCTCGTCGCCGTACTGGTGAAGACCGACGAGGGTGCCGACTCCGTGTACCGGAACATGACGACGTTCCTGGTCGAGAAGGAGGAGGGCTTCGGCGAGACCGCCCAGGGCGTCACCATCCCGGGCAAGATCGACAAGATGGGCTACAAGGGCGTCGACACCACCGAGATGGTGTTCGAGGGGCACCGGATCTCCGCCGACCAGATCCTGGGGGGCGAGCCGGGGAGGGGCTTCTACCAGATGATGGACGGCGTCGAGGTCGGCCGCGTGAACGTCGCGGCGCGCGGCTGCGGGGTCGCCAACCGGGCCTTCGAGCTGGCCGTCGCCTATGCCCAGCAGCGCGAGACCTTCGGCAAGAAGATCGCCGAGCACCAGGCCGTGCTGTTCCGGCTCGCGGAGATGGGCACCAAGATCGAGGCGGCCCACGCGATGATGGTGAAGGCCGCACGGACCAAGGACAAGGGCGAGCGCAACGACCTCGAGGCCGGGATGGCGAAGTACCTCGCCTCGGAGTACTGCTCGCAGGTGGTCGAGGACTCCTTCCGCATCCACGGCGGCTACGGGTTCTCCAAGGAGTACGAGATCGAGCGGCTCTACCGCGAGGCCCCGATGCTGCTGATCGGCGAGGGCACCGCCGACATCCAGCGGATGATCATCGGGCGGCGCCTGCTCGAGGACTACGCCCTCAAGGGCGGTTCCTGAGCCTCGAGAGCACGGCATGGACATCGGCGGTGCGTTCCGGAGACAGGCGGAGGCATGCGGCGAGCTCGGATCTCCGATGTACGCCGAGCTGCTCGCGGCGCTCGCCGCCGACGCCGAGTCCGGTGGCCCGACGGCCCGGGTGCTGACCGGTCACGAGGACGACCCGGGACCCTCGGGCCTGGCTCTGCGTCTCGTCGGCGGCGTCCACCGCCTGGTCCTCGCGGGCGCCGCGGACGAGCTCGCGGCGTACTAC